>DASTJG010000438.1:0-7960 GCA_035716785.1 Anaerolineales bacterium | reverse complement strand
TAAGTGTCGAAAACGAAAAATATGTTTATAGAATCGACGACTTACGAAAGACAGGGGCAAAGATAAAGTTTCTTTCGGTTGAACCGTTGATTGGTCCATTGCCCAAGATAAACCTCAAAGGAATCAATTGGGTCATTGTTGGAGGAGAATCAGGTCCTGGTGCGCGTCCACTGGAACGGGAATGGGTCATTGGCATACGTGACCAATGCCTGAAAGCAAAGGTGCCTTTCTTCTTCAAACAATGGGGCGGGGTGCAAAAGAAAAAAGCAGGCAGGTTATTGGATGGAAGAACCTGGGATCAGATGCCTGTAGACATGAATTTAGCAAAGGCATAAAACAAAAGTCGGCTCGCAAGCCGACTTTTTATTTCCACCGTAATTTTCAATTCGATTTTCATCTTGCCAGAGGCAGAAAAATTTCCTGACGGACAATGTCCGCTGCATACGCCAGTGCTGCCTGAACGGATTCCCTTTTTAATTGTGGGTAGGAGTCAGTAATCTCATCAAAGGACATGCCATCAGCAACGCTTCCTACAATCATCGAAACGGGAACCCGTGTGCCTTTGATGCATGGCTCACCATGATGAATTTCAGGGTCGACAGAAATATATGTGTGCCAATCAATACGCATAAGATGCTCCTCGAATCTACGTCATTATACCGCTAGAGCCTATTTCTTCTTTTTCCCTTTCGAAGCAACTTTCTTCGCAGGCTTTGCTGGCTTTTTCCCTTTCGCAGGCGTAGCTTTTTTCGCCGCGCTCTTCCCCTTCGGGGGCGCTGTCTTTACCTTGCCATTGGGAGAAGCTTTTGCCTTCGCCTCTTTCCTCTTTCCTTCTCTCTTTTCCTCCGCCACAAACTTCTCCACTGTCCAGCCCACGTTGACGGAAACCACTTCCTCGCCGGGCTTCACCTCCACGACCACGTCGCCTTTAGTGGATGCACGCTTGCGGATACCTGCCATGTCCAGCCTCGCAGATTTCGGTGCGCCCTTCGTGAGATGGATCGTCGCCATGTGATTGGGTTTATCCACCACTACGCCAGCCAGGCGGACCTTCTCCGGCAGGTCCCAGGCGATGACGCCCTTGCCGTAACGTCCCTGCACGGGGAATTCCTTTTGCTCGAGTCGTTTGGCTTTGCCATCGCTCGTCAGCAGGAAGATCTCACCATCGGCAGGCAGGATCTCCATGCCAACGACTTCGTCCTTTTCATCCAGCTTCATGCCGCTCACACCTGCCGCGACCAGCCCCATCGGGCGCACTTCCTCTTCCTTGAAGCGGATCGCCATGCCCTGCGCGGTGACGAGCAGGATGTCCTTGGTCTTGTTATCCGTCAGGCCGACTTCGACCAGCCGGTCGCCTTCGTTCATTCTCACGAGCACGAAGGTTTGCGAGGAAGGTCCCGGCAGTTCAGTGATCAGACTCTTCTTGATCATGCCCAGCTTGGAGGCTGTGACGACGCACGTCTCTTCGGGCAGGGCGGATTTTCTGGACGGCAGGGCGAACACCGCCGCGAGCGAATCGCTGTCGGTGAGAGGTGAGACTCTGTGGAAGAGCGTGCCTTGCGACAGCTTGTCGGTTTGCGGCAGGATGTGCGCAGCCACCGCGGCCGCCCGTCCGGACTTCGCGACGAAGTAGACAGTGTCGTTAGTCGAAGCCTTGACCAGCCAGCGCGGGGCGTCGTTGCCGGAATGTTTCGGCTGCTTGTCATCGTGTGTGCGCGAGACCAGACCTTCATCGGTCACACCGATCCAGATCTGCTGCTCGGGCATCAGGTCGCGCGCGGTCAGCGTCTTGGCAGCTTTGCCATTCGTAGACAGGTTGATGATCTGCGTGCGGCGTCGGTCCCCATACTGTTCTTTCACATTCAACAATTCCGCTGCGACCACGCCGCGCATTCGCTTGGGGGATTTCAACAATGCTTCCAGATCCTTGATGGTGGCAGTCACTTCCTTGTATTCGGTTTCGATCTTCTTGCGTTCCAGGGCCGCCAGCCGGCGCAACTGCAGGTCGAGGATCGCGGTCGCCTGGAGCTCCGTCAGTTTGAAGCGCTTCATCAGCCTGCCGCGCGCGCTGTCAACGTCCGAGGAGGCCCGAATGATGTTGACCACCTCATCCAGATTCTTTAAAGCGACCATGTAGCCTTCGAGGATGTGAGCGCGGGCTTTGGCTTTTTCCAGGTCGAACTCGGCGCGGCGCTTGATGACCGTCAGCCGGTGCTCGATATAGACGCGCAGGGCCTGCTTCAGCGTGAGCGTGCGCGGCTCGCCATCGACGAGTGCCAGCAGGTTGATGCTGAACGTGGTCTGCATCGGCGTGCGCTTGTAGAGGTCGCGCAGGATGACTTCGGGGTCGGCGTTCTTCGTCATTTCAAGAACGATCCGCATTCCGTGACGATCCGACTCATCGCGCAGGTCGGAGAGCCCCTCGAGATAGCCCTCGCGCGCCAGGTCAGCGATGCGCTCGATCAGGCTGGATTTGTTGACCATGTAGGGAAGTTCGGTAACGATAATCCGATTCTTGCCGCGTTCCATCTCCTCGACGTGGGCCTTGGCCTGCACGGTGACGCGTCCGCGCCCCGAGCCGTACGCCGCCTCGATCCCATCCGCATCTTTTTCCTGCACGATCAACCCACCCGTGGGGAAATCCGGTCCCTGGATGAACTCCATCAACGTTTCGACGTCGATGTCGTCGAGCTTCTCCCACTTGTCGAGCATGTGGACAATGGCATCGATCACTTCGCTGAGATTGTGCGGCGGGATGGAGGTAGCCATACCGACCGCGATACCCGTCGCGCCGTTGACGAGAAGGTTGGGCAGCGCGGCAGGCAGGGCCTCCGGCTCAGTCAGCGTGTCATCGAAATTGGAATTGAAATCGACGGTGTCTTTATTCAGGTCGGTCAGCATATCCACTGCCGCGGAAGTGAGACGCGCCTCGGTGTAACGCATCGCGGCGGGTGGATCGCCGTCGACCGAGCCGAAGTTGCCCTGTCCATCCACGAGCAGCGTGCGCAGGGAAAAATCCTGCGCCATGCGCGCCATCGCTTCATAGACGGCCGAGTCGCCGTGCGGGTGATACTTCCCCAGCACTTCACCGACGATGCGCGCGGACTTCTTGTAGGCCGAGTCGGCGCGGATGCCCATGTCGTACATTGCGTACAGGATGCGGCGCTGGACAGGCTTGAGCCCGTCGCGCGCGTCCGGCAGGGCACGCGCCACGATCACCGACATGGCATAATCGAGGTACGCCTGCTGCATCTCATTGTCAATATCTATTTTCCGTATTAAACCAAGATCCATGTGAAATCCTTTTTATCCACCAAAGAATCTTCGGACCGCGAAGAGGTAAAGGGCGCGAAGACTGAACAGGTAAAGGGTGCTTTCCCCCGAAAGCAACAGGAAATCTTCGCGGCGAAAGGTCATTGCGTGGAATTAATGTTCTATATTTTGATAATCTTACGGGGAAAAAGAGAAGACGTCAAGTGGCGCATTGTACCATCGCGCTGACATTGTGCCCGCAGGGTAACGGAATGCAATGCAGACGAAGCGCGTCCTTTGAAATATTGGTTTGTCTGCTTAGGCACACTTCGATTGCATAGAACTCAGCGCGATAACAAACAGGGCAGGCGTTCCAAAGCCTGCCCTGTTTGTTTATGGCGTAAAGTTGGTCGTTTGTGTTACACACGTGCCGCTTTGCCCGGTGTTGGAACATAACGTGATTGTTGCGCGGAGTTCATGGCTGGTAGGATCATAGCTGAAGAAGGGGTCGGTGATAAGGCTGTGGTTGCGGTGGGAGTGGGCGACTCCGGGCCGGTGACAGGGATCCCCGGTTGGGAAGTTTGAGTTAGCGCCGCTGCGAAGGTTTGCGCGATGGCAGTATTGATCGTAATTGGATCCGGTGCAGCTGGACTCGGTGAAGCACAAGCCTGGGATGCGACCAACAATACAAAGCCCGTTAAAAGTTTCAGGATCGTCTTGCACATAGTTCCTCATTTCAATCAGCGACTGCATTTGTCGCGATATAAATATAAAATGAGGCTATGGCTGTTGCAATAAGGGTTTTTCGCAGGGAGAGCGGGGAAAATTCCTTACTCAAAAAACAGGACGGGCACTGCAACAATGCCCGCCCTGTTTTTATCTTTATTACTGCGGTGTAAAGTTGATCTCCCGCGATACGCATGTACCATTTCGTCCAGTCCCTGTACACAGGGTAATCAGAACCTCAAGCTGGTGTCCTGTGATCGGGGCGCTGAAAGCAGGTGAGCTCACGATCGCAGTAGCTCCAGGAGGCAGAGTATCCTGTACATCTGGCGCATCACATCCATTGAAATTGAGAAAGTCGTCCGCGTCCAAAGTGGAGGTTTCTCCTGTGACTGTGTCCCTGGCAGCAATGGAAATGGACTGATAGATATCCTGACTGGTGCTTTCCAACTGGATGTCTGCCCACCAACCCATGCCCGCACAGCTGTCCATGTTGATATAAGATGCTCTAAAACTGGACGGTGATACGACTGTACCCTGAGGAGGTGTGGGAGGTGTGGAAGATGTGGCTGAAGGTTTGACAGGTGTACGTGTAGGCTTGGGCTTTGGAGTGTTAGTGCGCGTAGGCTTGGGTGTGGGTGGTGGCGTCAACACGCGCAAGGCACCTGCAGCTCCTGTTAAGGTAGCATACTGACCCGATAACCAGCACGTTTGGCCTGTACGATCCGGGTTGCGGATAATCCAATACTTTGCATCCGCGCTTCGACCGACTGCCTCAGCAACTTCACCTACCTTTAATGCGCCGACCGCGGGATAAACATTGCCGGGACCCGCGCGACAGTTCGTATTTTTAGTAACTCTCACGAGTGTAACGAAAACGACCGCTGTATATGTGGGAAGAGGCGTCATTGACGGGACTCTCGTTAGTGTGGGAGTGGGCGATTTCACACCGAAAAGGGGATCTGCCCGGGCAGTTTGAGTGGCTGCTGCTGCAGAAGTTTGCTCGATGGCGATTTCGATGGCATTTTGATCCAGTACAGGTGCGTTTGGCGCAGCACCTGGAGAAGCACAAGCCAGGGCGAGGGCGACCAACACAAAAATCGGTAGAAAATTCCGAATGATCTTCAACATATTTCCTTCTTTCGGTCAGTGAAAACAGTGATCGTGAGCTTAACTATAAAAGAATGTTATATCTCTTGCAATAGGCTTTATGGAAACTCCCATACAAAATAGAAAAGAATCAGGGCTGGCTTTAGGGTATCTGCATTGCTCTCGCTTAACTATGGCGAAAACTTGATGACATTTGTCACACACGCACCTTTTTGCCCGGGGGCGGAACAGAGCGTGATCGTGGCCCGGAGTTTATGCCCATCCGGATCATAGGCAAAAGCTGGCGTGCTGACTGTGAGAGTCTGACCGGGATCTAAAGTATCTACTGTCACAGAACCAACACAGTCGTCGATGGCCGTAAATCGATCTGCATACAGCGAAATATCCACATCGCTGCTTAGATCTCTGACTACAATGGAAACCGACTCAAAGGCAACCGTGCTGCTATTCTTCAAATCGATGTCTACCCACCAACCGGAGCATTCCTGAAGTCCACCGTAGGCGGCTTCGAAGCTGGGTGGCGGTGTGGGCGTTGGCGGAGGGGTATAGAAAGGCAGCGCAGAAATATCTCCCACTACAGTAGCATACTTTCCCCACACCCAGCAGTATTCATTATTTTTACCTGGATTTTGAACATACCAATACTTCATGGTTGGATCACGACCGAATACTACTGCCGTCTCACTGACCATCAGGGCGCCGACCCGGTCATAGACCTGGCCGGGGCCGACGCGGCAGTTCGTATTCACAGAGACGCTGATCATGGGGACCAGCGGAGTGGCTGTATAAAGCGGTGTGGGCGATAACGTCGCCGAAGGGGTGAACGTTGGTGTGAGAGTGATTGCAGCCGTCTGGGAATTGGCAAGATTAATCGGTGCCGCGGCGACGGCAGTTTTAGTCAGGGCCGATACCATTGTTTGCGCAATGACGGTCCCCAGAGAGCCGGCGTCTGGGGTGGGACCTGTAACGGGAATAGCGGGTAGACCACAGGCCAGGGAAAGAACCAATAAGACAGTGACCGATAAAAGGATTGGAGTTGGCTTTCGCATGGAAGCCTCCTTTTGGCTGACGAGACCAATCATAACGCCAAAAACGCGGAAGAGTCCGCTTAAAAGAGGGACGCTCCGCGCGCGGGGTTTGTTCCTGCCGGTTGATTTGTAGATTAAAACCTGTGTAGCTTGTTCGTGCGCGCGAGATGCTGTATACTGCTCGACGAATGACCACAATAAAAAGTCCCTTACGATATCCCGGCGGGAAGTCCCGCGCCATTCAGCGGATGAAAACTCTCCTGCCGGAGCACTTCGATGAATATCGCGAGCCCTTTGTAGGCGGGGGATCGTTCTTCATCTACCTGCGGCAAAAAAGACCCGACTTGAAAATCTGGATCAATGATCTAAACCCGGAGCTTTACTACTTCTGGAAATATGCCCAGATGGATTCGCAAAAACTTGCGCGAGAGTTGTCTGTGATAAAGAAGGAAAGACAAAATGGGCAGGAATTATTCGACGAGTTGCTTCGGGTCGACGTTGCTTCGCTGTCTAAGTTCGAGCGGGCAGTCCGGTTTTTTGTTTTGAACCGGATTACGTTCTCGGGTGTTGTGGAATCGGGAGGCTATTCCCAGCTTGCTTTCGAAACCCGGTTTACCGAATCTTCCATTGAGCGGGTTGCGAAGCTGGGTCCGCTTTTGGCAGGGATTAAAATCACGCAACTCGATTACCGCCGGCTCTTGCACGATGGTGGTTCATCCGTCTTTACATTTCTTGATCCCCCATACTTCAAAGCGACCAAGTCCAGGCTCTATGGCCGGAATGGAATTTTGCATACAGGTTTTGATCACGATGAATTCGCTGAGGAAATGAAAGCATGTAAGCATTCCTGGCTGATCACCTACGATGATTCGCCGGAAATTAGAAGGAACTTCTCTTTTGCAAATATCTACGAGTGGGAACTTCAATATGGAATGAACAATTACAAACAGGGAAAGGCTGAAAAGGGCAATGAGCTTTTTATTGCCAATTATGACCTTCCCAAATTGGTTCAAACGAAAAGCCTCAACGACTCAGTAAATGTGTAGTCCTTACAATTCCCAGATCAACCACCCCTTTGACAAAAACTTCTTTTGCAAATTGATCCTGTATCCCTTTCGTGCCAGCGATTCAGCCGAATGCACGAACCATTGCCGCAACCCGTAGGCTTTCATGGCGGCTGTCTCTGCCGCGGACTGCCTCCAGGCTTTGAGGAAATCGTAAATCGGTTCCCCCGGGACCACATGATGGATGTAGTTCTTTGGCAGAACAGCCTGAAAATCGGTGATGTCGAATCCCAGGCGGAAGTTCGTGCTGAAAACTAAAGCCTCAAACTTCCATCGATTATGGACTGCAAGAGCTTGCTCCTGCAATTTCGCCAGCGAGCTGGCGGACTCCATAACTTTCCTCACAACATTCGCGCACCATATCTGCCCATACGGTGTGGAGGTCCCTTCGATCATCAGTCCGCCGGGCAGGACGTACTGTGCCAGCCGTTCGTAGGCGGGAACGAAATCCCCTTCCTCATATTGACGCAGCACATTGAAGGCACGGATCAAGCGGACGTGTTCACCCTCTTTCAACGGCAGGTTGAATCCGCCCAGCCGGAAAAACGTCTTTTCATCGGCGTAGGGTAATGCTGCTTCGACGCGGTCTTTTTCGATCTCGACGCCCAGGATCGGCAACTCGGGATTGACACGCCGGAAACGGTCCGCGCTCTCGAGCGTGGTGCGCGGGTCGAAGCCATAGCCAAGGTCAACGAACAGGGCGCGCCTGAACAAACCGTCGGTGCGCGTGAGGAGTGATGGCTCATAGAGCAGGATGAAATTGTCGACGCGGCGGAGTCGATT
>DASTJG010000437.1:0-10305 GCA_035716785.1 Anaerolineales bacterium | reverse complement strand
CAGGCGAATGTCCCTGCGCAACTGATGACCGTTCAGAACGGAGACCATTCCATGACCGCGGCGGACGGTTCCACGACGCCCACGATCACTGAGATCAACCAGACGATTCTGGATTTTCTGGCGGCGTATTTGAAGTAGCCTGGTAGTTTTTAGATAAAACAGGCAGGTAGAATTCCGTATAATGGACCACAGACCATTGACATTGTTTCGTTGTCTGTGGTCCATTGTCTATGGTCTAATAGGAACAGATAACCGAATAGCTGCATCTCAACGAGTTCATTGAGGAGGAACCATGCACAAAGCCTGTTTTCAATTTCCTGGTCTTCTGACAACTGTAGCAATCGTTCTGTCCGCCTGTAACATGCCCGCTGTCAATGCAACTTCAGAAGCCACGGCACAGGCCGAGCAGTCCGCGACGAAGGATGTGTCGCTCATCGAATTGACGGCCACACAGACCGAAGTGATTCCGACCGACACTCCCACGGTGACGCCCACCGAAACGATGACTCCGGAGCCAAGCGCGACAGCCACCCCGGAACCTCCAATGGCAAAAGTGGTACGCGAGTCCAATTGTCGCATCGGTCCCGGCGAGCTTTACGAGCTGGTGGCCAAATATCAGGTTGGACAGATACTCGAAGTCGCTGCCAGGGATCTGGGTAGTAGCTACTTATTTGTCAGGAACCCGGAAAAGCCGGAAGAGCAGTGTTATCTGCTGGCGCAGAACATGACCATTACTGGGGAGACCACGGCTTTGCCCAGATATACTCCTCCCCCTTCACCCACAGCAGCTCCGTATTTCAACCTGACCTTCAAGAAATTCGAAGCCTGTAATGGAGTTGATTTTGCTGTTTTTACGGTTGAGAACACCGGCAGTACCCCGTTCCGTTCGGCCTATATCAAGGTAATCAATCAAAAGGCCAATTTGTCAGTAGAACAGGCACTCGACGCGTTCGATCTGAGGGTCAAGTGTGTTCTTGCGAAGAACATCGCTCCGCTCGAGCCCGGAGGGACCGGTTATGTAGCCAGCCCGCCATTCAAGTGGTCGGGGCATGGGTCAAAACTGCGGGCAGTCATCATGCTGTGTACCGAAAAGAACTTGAAAGGCAGTTGTGTTACGCAAACTACAGATATAAAAGAGTGAGGTCATCGAAATATCGTTACATGATCCTGGAGAACTCATTTCATGGAAGCTTTTGAACTTACCCAACTGAGCGTGCAAAGACAGGCAGGCGACAAGCTTTATCTCGAATTCCTCAAAGTGCCGGACCTCAGTATGGGTCTCTATGTCCTGCCCGCGGGCGGCACAGACCCGCAGTCGCCGCACACGGAGGATGAGGTCTATTACGTGGTGAGCGGCAAAGCGCGAATTAAAGTTGCAGCCGAGGACTATGCTGTGCAGGCAGGGTCGATTGTCTATGTAGCGAAGAATGTAGAGCACAAATTCCATTCGATCGAAGAGGAATTGACGGTGCTGGTCTTCTTCGCGCCCGCCGAATATTCGAATCGACCCTAGACGACAGACCATGGACGATGGATCGTGGGCTGTGGTCCACGGTCTACCGTCAGTTAGGAATATATGTTCCAACTAAAAACTACTCCTTTCCACGAACGAACCTCCGGGTTATGCCTGCCCCATAACTGGCGGCGCTGGGCGGGATATCTCGTTGCAGGTTCGTACGAACTGACACTCGACCGCGAGTATTGGGCGATCCGCAATTCGGCGGCGCTGATCGACGTGACGCCATTGATGAAGTACACGATCAAAGGGAAAGATGCGTCCCGGCTGCTGAACCGCGTCGTCACCCGCGACATGGATAAGCTGAAAGTAGGTCAGGTCTATTACACGGGCTGGTGTGACGAAGACGGCAAGATGATCGACGACGGTACGATCAGCCGCCTCGATGAGACGACATTCCGTATGACCTCCGCAGAGCCGAATCTGCGCTGGCTGGCGATGAACGCGGTCGGCCTGGATGTGGAGATCAGCGAAGTCACAGACAGTGTTGCAGCCCTGAGTTTGCAGGGACCCAACTCGCGGGTGATCCTGAATCGTGTGTCCGCTGATTCGGTCGATGGGTTGAAGTATTTCCGCCTGATGCAAAATAAGCTGGATGGCGTTCCCGTCACGATCTCGCGCACGGGCTACACCGGTGACCTCGGCTACGAGATCTGGATGGGCACGAAAGACGCGATCAAGGTTTGGGACATATTGATGGAAGCGGGCGCGGACTATGGTATTGCGCCGGTCGGCATCCTCGCCATGGACATGGCGCGCGTCGAAGCAGGCCTGTTCATGCTGGAAGTGGATTACACCTCCGCAAGCCATGCCTGGATCGAGCCGCAGAAGTCCTCACCGTTCGAGTTGGGACTCGACTGGACGGTGGCGCTCGACAAGCCAGGTTACTTCGTCGGGCGCCGCGCCCTGGAACGCGAGAAGCGTGAGGGCTACGCCTGGAAGTTGATGGGACTCGAGGTGGAATGGGAGGGAATGGAGCGCTTGTTTAAAGAAGTGGGACTGCCGCCGCAAATCCCCGGGATGGCGGTGCGGGCAAGTCTGCCCATTTTGGCTGGCAATGTTCAGGTGGGATACGCCTCCACGTCGACGTGGTCGCCGCTCTTGAAGAAGTACATTGCGCTCGCCCATCTGCAGAAGCCGTATTATGAAGCCGGGACAAACGTAAGAATGGAGATCACGGTGGAGCACCACCGCCAGCACGCTCCGGCGAAGGTAGTGAAATTGCCATTCTATGAGCCGGAGTGGAAGAAGAAATGAAAACGTATATTCCGCAAACCTGGACTGATCCTCGAATTGAATTTAGAAAGTCCCGCATCAGCGGCGATGGAATGTTTGCACGCGAGCCATTTAAAAAAGGCGAAGTCGTTTGTATCGTCGGTGGCGCGGTGATGACAGATGCTGAGTTTGCGGCCTTTCAAGCCGTTCACTCGCTTTACAGCTTCATCCAGATCGATGAAAACCTGTATCTGGTGGAAGACCTTGAAACGACTCGATTCCTGTATGCATCCATGAACCATTCGTGTGACTCAAGTACCTGGATGGATGATGAAGTGACGCTGGCGGCCCGCCGGGATATCGAGTCTGGAGAAGAATTCACCGTGGACTATGCATTGTTTACAACTCAATCAAATTGGATGTTGGATAATCGTTGTCATTGTGGTTCTGCGCATTGCCGCCGTGTGATTACAGGCGATGACTGGCAGCGAGAAGATGTGCAGGAAAGATACCGTCATCATTTTTCGCCTTTTATCAATCGGCGAATCGAGAGACGGATGAAAGGCAGCCTGCATGACATTTAATCAATACGATGCAATCATCATCGGTGGCGGACACAAAGGATAAATTGCCGCGGCATACCTGGCACAGGTGGGTCAAAAATGTCTCAAGACCAGACTTGCCATTTTGCGGGCGCCAGGATGATCGCTTTGCTGGAGGACCTCTTTCATGTAAGGGATCACCTGGTCACCCAGGTGGACCAGGCCCCACGCCGCGGCAGCTTGAACATCCGGGTTGTCATCGTGAATGGCTTTTAGGAGGGCAGGGAGTGCCCGTTCCTCTTTCAGATTGTCGATTGCCCAGGCGGCCCGTTCCCGCACTTCAGACGATGGATCATTCAACATACGATCACTGGAGAGTTCAAGTAATTCGGACAGTTGGAAAACAGCGACTTCCGTGAGAGCGCCAATGCGATCAGACGGATTGCTGCTCTTGATCCTGGCAGTGATTTCCTGGATATTTGGTCGGTTCGATGCGTTGAGTTTTTTAAGCAGCAGATGGGCCACTTCGTCGATCCTGGTGTGCCTGACATCGATGTACGCAACAGTCCCCGGGAGCCCTGGCAGTTCTGTCTCATCCAGCTTGATGGGAAGGATGTATTCTGAGTTTTGCTGAAATGCTCGAGCTTGTGCACTCCGCAATTCGTGCTTTGTCCACGCTTTTTTGACGTAGTTGCTGGAAACGAATATGACACAATATTGTGCTGCCTGACTATAGATCATATCCAGATACTGGTATAGATCTTTTCCCCAAAGTTCCGCCTGTTCCCACGAATCATAGAAAACGGAAATATGATTCGAAGCTAAAATATTCACAAACTCTTCCACTACGGCACGGTCCTGGCCGGCAAAGGATACGGCTACATCGTATTTGAATTTCTGCATCTTCATATTGGATCCCGTGTATTCAGATGAAAAGCTGAGAAGAAGTATAGACCAAATCTGTTTCAAAATCAACGGAATTGTGCGCCCGAAGGAATTACCTATGACATCCAATCAATACAGTCTGACCATGGACGATGGGCGACTGACCGTTGTCCGCAATCCATCGTCGATCGTCTTCTGGAGTTGATCTTATGCCAAATCCTTATGATGTTATCGTAATAGGCGGCGGACACAATGGACTTGTTGCCGCGGCATATCTGGCACGGGCGGGCAAAAAGGTCGTGGTGCTCGAGCGCCGGCATATCGTCGGTGGGGCAGCGGTGACGGAGGAGATCTTCCCGGGCTACAAGTTCACCGAGTTCTCGTACGTGGTCAGCCTTCTGCGCCCGGAGATCATCCGCGACCTGGAATTGCCGAAACATGGACTCAAGATCCTGCCGCTGCCGAGCACGTTCACGCCCATGGAAAATGGGGATTACCTCGCCATGTGGGATGACCACGACCTGACGCGCCAGGAGCTTTATCGCCATTCTCCAAAGGATGCCGAAGCCTACGACGAATATGCACGTGTCATGGCGCGCGCCGCGAAAGCCATTAAGCCATTCATCAATCTCATCCCCCCTGATCCCTCTTCCCTATCCCTTCGCGATTTACTCGGCTTGCTCAAAGTCGGTCAATACGCAAAAAGCCTCTCCGAAAAAGAACTATACACGATCGCCAAACTGGCTACGCAATCCTCGGCAGATCTGCTCGAAGAGTGGTTCGAGACCGATGCATTGAAAGGCACGAAAGCGGCCAGCGGGATCATCGGCACGTTCCTCGGTCCGCGTTCGCCCGGGACGGCATACGTGCTGCTCCATCACTACATGGGCGAGATCGACGGGGCGTTCCGTGCCTGGGGATTTGCCAAAGGCGGCTCCGGCGGAGTCAGCGGCGCGATTGCGAACGCGGCGCGGTCGCTTGGTGCCGAAATACGAGTCAATGCAAGCGTGCAGCAGGTCAAGGTGAAGAACGAGCGCGCTGCTGGAGTCGTCCTCGAGAACGGCGACGAACTCGATGCCAGGGTTGTACTATCCGCCGCGGACCCGAAGCGCACATTCCTGCAATTTGTCGAGCCGAAATATTTCCCTGATGAATTTGTCACGTCCATTCAAAACTTCCGCGTGCGTGGCTCGTCGGGCAAGGTCAACCTTGCCTTGAGCGAGCTGCCCCAGTTCAGTGCTTTGCCGAACGAACCCGCCGTGCATCGGGGCGCGGTGTCCATCAGCCCGAGCATCGACTACATCGAGCGTGCCTACGATGACGCCAAGTACGGGCAGATCTCGAAGCGCCCGTACATCGACATGGTCTTCCCTTCCATGGTCGACCCCGACATGGCCCCGCCCGGGCAGCATGTGATGTCCTGCTTCGTGCAATACGCGCCGTACGACGTGGAAGGCGGCTGGGACGACCCTTCGACAGGCTCAGGGCAAGTGTCAAAGCGGGACCGACTTGGTGAGGTAGTTATCTCAACAATCGAACAATACGCGCCGAACATCCGCAAGTGTATTGTCGGCATGCAGGTCATTACGCCGAAGGACATTGAAACGATTGCAGGCATCACGGGCGGCAACATCTTCCACGGTGAACTGCTGCTGCACCAGATCTTCTTCCTGCGCCCCGTGCCGCAGTGGGCGGACTTCCGCACCCCGCTCAAAGGTTATTACTTCGGGGCGAGCGGCGCGCACCCGGGCGGAGGTGTCATGGGCGCGGCAGGCATGCTGGCGGCGAAGGAAATTCTTAAAGATGGGATGTAGAAAGTGGAAAGTAGACGGTGGTCGAGTAGCCCTGAGCGTTCGTTGCGAGGGGCATATCGAGACCACGCTTCTTTTCTTAACTGGAAGTTGATTCTGTTGAATAAAATTTGGTCCACCCTTTGAGAATTTCTGTATGATTGAAAAGCCTAACATTAGTGATGAGAAAATAATAGTTGCTTTGAACGAAAATTATTCTATTCAAGCAAACCATATAGAATTTCTGCCAATTGGAAACGACTCGTCTGCATTTGCATATCGTGTGGAAGCAGAAAATCAAACTTCCTGTTTTCTGAAGCTAAAGAAAAGGATTTCAAATCTCGCAGGTCTTTTTGTGCCGCGCTTTCTGAAAGACAGCGGCATTGAGCAGGTGGTCGCCCCGTTGCCCACAAAGACGCGGGGACTGAGTGTAAAGATGGATGAGTTTGACTTGATTCTCTATCCCTTCATCATGGGAAATGAAGCCATGCAAGTTGGCATGACAGATGCTCAATGGACAGAATTTGGCGCTGCGCTAAAACGAATTCATGCTACAAAACTTGATGGAAACACTTTGCCATATGTTGCGCAAGAGTCTTTTACTCCAAAATGGAGCAGGCTTGCAAAAACACTGCACGAGCAGGTCAACACACAAAATTATGATGACCCATACGGAAAGGAACTGGCGATTTTCTGGAAAAGAAACAATGAGAAAATCCAAACTCTTATTGAGCGAGCCGAAATGATCGGAAAGCGCCTCCAGCAAACCGATTTGGATTTCGTTCTCTGTCACGCAGATATTCATACCGCCAACATCTTGATAACCCAGGAACAAGAACTGTTCATTGTTGATTGGGATGATATTCTGTTTGCCCCAAAAGAGCGTGACCTGATGTTTGTACTTGGCAAAGGTACAGCTGAAACACGGGAAGAGCATTTTTTCTTCAAAGGATATGGGAACGTGAATATCGATCCGCTTGTGTTGTCATATTACGGATACGAATGGTGTGTTCAGGAAATTGCAGATTTTGGCGAACGAGTGTTTTTAACAACAGATACAGGCGAAAATACAAAGAAGGATTCTGTGGAGGCATTTATGAAGTTGTTTTCACAAGGCGATGTTGTTGAATCTGCTTTTAATAACATCGTTGAAATCTGAACTAAGGAATAATTCATGGCTACTCATTACGACGCTATCATCATCGGCGCGGGGCACAATGGACTGGTCGCGGCGACGTATCTTGCCAAAGCGAAAAAGAAAGTGCTCCTCCTCGAACGGCGCCCCATCGTGGGCGGATCGGTGGTGACCGAGTCGTTCGGGGAAGGATTCGATGTCGATTCCGTTTGGACGGGCGGATCTCTGCGTCCAGACATTATCAGGGATTTGAAACTAGAGCTTCCGATTGTGGCGGAAAAGCCTGTATTTGTTTCTCTGCAATCTGATTCAAACCACCTGACCCTTGACTCCGATCCTCTGAAGGCTGCTGAATCCATCAAACGCTTCTCCGAAAGGGATGCCGGTCGCTGGAGTGAATTTGTCCGCTTCATGGATAAAGCCGCGAATATCCTGGATATTGCCTATTCCACGATCATGCCGCGCCTGCCGAAGGACCTGAGCCTGAGCGAAGGTTTCTGGCTGGCGGAATTGGGGCTGGAGCTGCGCCTGATGGGCCGCAAGGACATGCTCAACTTCATCCGGGCCCTGCCAATGACCGCGCAGGAACTCACGGAAGAGTATTTCGAATCAGAGCAGGTGAGAGCCGCGGTTGCCTCCGTGGCGATCCATGGTTCCACGCTCGGACCCATGTCCGCGGGGACGGGCTATACCCTGATCCACAACTGGCTGAATCGCGGCGGGATGGTGCATGTCAATGTAGGGAAGGCAGGCGAGATCACACAGGCGCTGGCAGATGCAGTGAAAGCCTATGGTGGGGAGGTTCGCGTCGATGCAGAAGTATCAGGTATACAGGTAGACATGTACACATGCAAGGGCGTGGTGCTTGCAAATGGAGAGGAAATCGTGGCTGATAGAGTTATTTCAGCCATCGACCCAAAGCGGACATTCCTGTCTTTGGTGGGACCGATGAACCTCCCGCCGGAATTTGTGTGGAAAGTCCAATCCATCAAAATGCGCGGGTCGGTGGCGAAGGTCCATTTGCTAACGGATGGCAACCATGGCATTCCGGAAGGGACTGTCGTCATTGCGCCGTCCATCCGATATCTGGAAAAGGCATACGATGCAGCGAAGTATGGCGAGATTTCCGAGAAGCCTTACCTGGAGGTAACGACTTCAGGAAATGTGGTGAGCATCCATTTCCAGTTTGCGCCCTATGCTTTGAAAAACAACAGTTGGAAGGTTGAAGGTTCAAAGGTTGAAAAGCTGGCAATTGACGCACTCGCGGAATACTTCGTAAATCTGAAATCGTCAATCATAAATTCAAAGGTTATCACTCCGCTCGATCTCGAACAAACCTACGGCCTGACCGAAGGCGATCTCAATCATGGTCAGCTCATGCTCGATCAATTCCTGTTCATGCGTCCGATCCCGGGTTGGTCGAATCACAGGACGCCGATCGATAATTTGTATCTCTGTGGAAGCGGTGTCCATGGCGGGGGAGGCGTCAGCGGCGCGGCAGGGAGGAATGTGGTGAAAGTGTTAAAATAAAAGTTGCAGGTCACGTCTGAAACGTGACCTGGTTTTCATTTCATCAAAAACGGCAGCACGCGCTCGTGCATGTTGACAAGTACATGTCCCACGCCCGGGAGCAGTATTGTTTCTAAACGGGGAGCGAGCTTTTTCAGCCGCTCAGCGATCTTCTCCATCGCGCAGATCACATCCTTCGTGCCGCCCAAAAGCAGGACCGGCATATCCAGGCGCTTCAACTCCTCATCCGCGAAGATGTATTCCTTTTCGACACGCGGCTTGAAATGAGTCATGAGGGCATTCATGATTTTGATGGCTTCCGGGTCGATCCTGTCTTTCCCAATGACCATCTGGTTTATTTTTTCCCCACCCTGACGGCTGAACATGGTGTAAAGGATCGACTTCAGGATGAACGACATCCGTGCCGGCATGATGCCGCCAGGTGCCAGCAGGACCAGCTTACTCACCCGATCTGGATGGCAGGTGGCAAATCGCAATGCCGTCCAGCCGCCTTGCGAAATACCCAGTAACGCTGTTTTTGAGATCTTTAGCCCGTTCAGGACATCCTCCAGCCATTCCGCGAAGGCACGTCCCTGCCAGGCGGGACGGTTCTGTGCGCTTTTGCCAGGTTCCCCGGGCAAATCGACGGCATAGACTCGAAAATACTGGCTGTATGCAGGGAACTCTGCCACCCATGAGGTGGCATTTGAGACAGAGCCGTGGATCAATACCAGCGGTGGCGCGGATGGATTTCCGCTGGCGATGACAAACGTCTCACCATGCCGGGTCGGCAGGCGGACGGTCTCAAAAGCCACGGGCCAGCGTGCCAGGACGGCGTCGTATAATGCCATGATCTCCTGTTTCCCGGCAGGTGATTTATAAATTGATGCAGTGTTCATTGTTTGCTCCTTTCACGGGTTCACAAGTTGTTTGCGTAGTTTACGAACCCACTTCAATTCATTTTCGTAGAATGAGATCCAGTTTTCCTGGATCATGCCCCATAACACGGCCTCGCGCGGCGTTCGAGCCAGACTGGCATTGATATAGGCATCCCTTACCATCCCAGACGGGGCAATATTTTTTTGCTGTTTCTGGGTTTGCAGCATGGACACCTGCATTTGGATTTCGGCCTCGTACTTCTCGAGCAGCATATCCAATTCCTCCGGACTTAGCTGGTCGGCCCAGGCCAGCTGGATAAGAAAGGCGTTTTTGAGTTCAGGAGGTTCGGGTTCGGAGAACAACCAATTTTTGAGTTCAGCCTGTCCTTTTGGGGTGATGCTGTAGATCTTGCGCGACGGGCTGTCTTCCTGGATCTCGACCTCGCGCGTGACCAGTCCATTTTCATGCAGCCGCACCAGCGTTGTATAGATTTGATTGTTGTTGCCGGACCAGTAAAAGGCTGCCGAGCCTGCGAACATCTTTTTGATGTCGTAGCCGGTCATGGGGCGCCAGCTCAACAGTCCCAAAATGGCATATTCGATCGACATGAGAGGGCGAGGCTCCTTTATTTATGTGTTTGATAACATATGTTAAAAGTAACATATGAATCGGAAAGAGTCAAGGGAGAGTGACCTGGCTGTAATTAAAAGCCTGATGTACACATCTTATGATCAAGATGAAAGCTTCATACAATGCGCAAAACTTTCTTGTCGCAGGAAAACTCAAGATTGTCCCTGAAGTCCTGATCGATCGTGATCGCTGACGCTCGGCGCG
>DASTJG010000436.1:0-3731 GCA_035716785.1 Anaerolineales bacterium | reverse complement strand
AGTAGTTGGGTGGCGATAGCAAATCATATATGTCATGTTCTTCCATCCATCAATCGAAAACGAGTAGTGATGGTGATTGGAAACTAGAGTTATAGGATTTCAAGCATAAGAGCGAGAGAAAGGAATGTTTGCCGCGAATTTACATGAATTCGCGGCTAGTCTATATCCACAGAACTTTTGAGGGAGGCGCGCAGAGCTATTTCCGGTTGAAGAGAACATCCAAAAGAGATTAAAAGAGCGTACACATTTTAAACGTATGGAACTGATCGAACGTGAGCCACAGCTCAAGAAGCTAAAGGATATTTGGAGCCGGAAAAGGCAGCATTGCGCTGGTGAGTAGCGAGGTGGGCATCGGGAAGACAGCGCCGATCTAGCGCTTTGTTCCTGAGCAGAGTACATCTGCGTGCATCTTGTGGGGCGCCTGCGATGACATGTTCAGCCCGCATCCCTAGGACCATCCTCGATATTGCCCTTCAACTTCCAGCGGAGTTGCTGCAACGAATTCAATCCGGGGCGGACCGGCTGACGATCTCCACCCAGTTTTTGATCCAGCTCCAAAAGAATCCCATGCCGACAATCGTGGTCCTTGAAGATCTGCATTGGGCCGATGAGCCGACACAGGTCCAGGCGCTCGCGATCTTCGAGCGACTTGGTGCCCGGCCCAGAAGACCTGCGCAGGAAGCTCCAAGCACGCGGTGTCACGGATCTGCCTCCCACAGCGCTGCGGCAGGCGCGGGAACTGAAGCTTTTGGAGAATTAAGCACTGGCTATAGCAAGAATGTACAATGATCATTCTGGAAAGTAAAGTTCAAATCCCTGTTCTGCCTCAAGTGTTCACGCCGCGCTCACGCCTGCGGGAAACTCTGGAAAGCGGCATGACACGATCCAGGTTGGTGCTGGTCAGTGCGCCGGCCGGCTACGGAAAGACAACGCTGCTGGCCGATTGGGCACATGCCAGCAGTCTGCCAGTCGCCTGGCTGACTATCACTGGAGAAGAAGGTGACGTCGAAGGTTTTCTGCGCTACCTGTTCGCGGCCTGGGAACGGGCGCAGCCGGAGGTGACAAAAACATCCCTGGGCATCCATTTTGAGTCCAGCTCCCTGGACGTCAAAGTCATATTGTCTGAGTTTGTCAATGCTGCCAGCCGGATGCCAAATCATTTGATCTTTGTCCTCGATGATTTCCATCTGCTCACGGATCAAGGCGTTTACGAGGCCGTCACCTTCCTGCTCGACCACCTGCCAGCCAATCCGCGCCCAGCTTGCCGGATGCCACCGCCCGGGCAGCGGGCACGCTGCGATAGGTAAGCAGATCTACTACCAGCAGCCCGAGTAGTATATAGGTTAAAGCCCGGACATAGTCCCCTGTAATCTTTTCGCGAGCTTCAAATGACTTGAGGAATTGATAGCACAGCAGCAATCCCACGGCGCCTATTGCCAGTATCAGGAGTTGTCCAGGATGGTATGCTGAATACGGTGAGCGTACGTAGTCCGTGAACAGGAAGCCGCGCCGGAAGTCCACCAGCGCCAAAAGTGTAAGCGCGAGAAAGATAACAAATCCGCTGAGGCTCAGCTTATAGAGGAAGGGACCGGGCACGGTTGGCGTTGTTTTCAAGGTTCTGTCTAACATAAAAATCTCCAAGGGTTGGGTTACCTCACCTGATCTTGCCCCTCCCTGTATGCAGCAGGGAACCGAGAAAATCAGTCCTTTTCAGATGAGGATTATGGGCCCCAATCAGATAGCACAGTCACAACAAGATCAGGATTCTGTTTGTCATTTGTTTTGAGATGGACAGCAAAGTTGTGCGGGCCGTCCATGCCTTCGTGCATCATGAATGGGCTTGATTCAATCGTGGTGCTTTCGCCAGGTTTGAGGACCATCGAACCGATGGTCAGTTGAGGCGGTCAGCACCCCTCTACGACTTCGACGTACGGCTGGTCCTTGAAGCGTAATTTTCCGTCTCCCATGTTGGTGACTTTGATCTTGAAAGACTTGGTCTCACCATACTTGACATAGCCATAATCGATTTTTTGCTGGTCCACCTGCATAACAGCTGTTCCACCACCATCTTGATTTGCGAAAAAGAAGGCGGCGATCACCAGCAGAAGCCCTCCCACCGCCACAAGTGGCCAGGGGAAGTTCTTCTTTTGTTTACGATATTTTTTCTTGTTCTTGCTCACTGAATTCACTCCTTTCTGCGTTGTAACATTTCAGCTACCAATTGAAGTTGTTATTCTCCGACAGGATACTCAAATTGAAAAGAATACAGGTGGGCGATCAAATCTGAGATTTCCTCTTCTGTAAAGATCGAACCCCACATGGGCATGCCTGTACCCATGCCCCCGCGCAGGACCTTTCCCTGCAGGAGCGCCGGGCTGGCACCTAGCATACGTTTGGGGTTTGTAAAATCGACAGGTGTCTGCATGGACATGTCCATCGCGCCCTCCATGGTCTGCATGGAGGCTTCTCCCGCTTGTGCCAAGTCGTCGGCGAAGACACCGTTACCCGCGCCACCCTCGCCGTGGCAGGCAGCGCAGTTTTGGGCATACAGTTCCCTGCCATTGGCGAGCGCTTCAGGCGTGGTGTTCGAGTGCCAGATGTAGCTGACCACATCCCATTTTTCAGAATCGCTAAGGTCCGTTGAATCCAATGCCTCAAACAACTGATAAGGCGAGTTCGCGCGGTAGAAATCAAGGGTGCGGAATCTGGAGATATCCAAAACAGCAGCCAGCTGCTGCCCTCTGACTGCTGATGGCGGGGTGCTTGGAACCGCAGGTGACTCATGTGGCGCGTCGATGTCAAGGTTGAGGGTCACATAAAGAGGTATGATCGTCGCAGGCTCAGGCTTGGAGGTTGAACCGCTGACCTCAATCGTGCCGCGCATCCGCCAGTGGTTGAGTCCACACCAGCGCGTGCAGTAGAAGGTGTAGGTGCCAGGCTTGTCGAAAGTCAACGTGATATCGGTCACTTTGCCTGGTTCAACATCGATTGGTGCCATGTCCATCTGGCCAATTGCAAAACTATGGACGACATCATCCGAGGTCATTTTGAGGCGGAGAGGCTTGCCCACCTCTGCTTGAAGAACATCGGGATTCCAGCCACCGTTCTCCGCCATCCGGGCGTGAATGAGCGGTGTACGCGCCCAAAAGAGCAGTGGGATACCGACGGCAATAAGAGTTCCTGCTGCGATAAAGAGGCGAGAGAGAAGTTCTGAACGTTTCATACCAGTAACCAGAGCATCACCAGTGTGGTGACGAAGCAATAGACAATAACGGGAATGGATGAAGTCTGTGCTTCGTGCGCGGCTTTTTGAGCCGTGCGCGCCGACCAGATCAACCCGCCGACGAGCGCCAGTGTTTGTCCGGGTGCAAGGATAGATGTCAGCATCGGCTGCCAGGCAGCGTTCGCCGTGCCGAAGAGATTCCAGCCTAGTCCAAGCGGATCGGAGAGCGAAGCGAGGATATAGCTTACATTGGTGAGCACAAACGACAAACTGAAAGCGACCCAGAACATCAAGCCAAGTGGAATCAATGAGGTAGAAAGAGTGGCAAAGCGTTTTTTGAATAGAGTGAAGTTTTCAAAGCGCGCAACGCAAAGTGTAAAAAGTGATGGCAGCGCGACAAAAATGATTGCGAGAAAGATCGCAGCGTAAATAAACCATCCGCTTGTCCCGACATTGTGCGCCGCGTCCTTGAGCGCACCCCATGGACCCAGCAAAACGCCGGCGTAGA
>DASTJG010000435.1:0-2984 GCA_035716785.1 Anaerolineales bacterium | reverse complement strand
CCGGAGCTGGCAGAGGCCCTCGAGCTCGACATCACATTGAACAACTCGAATCTGGAAAAGCTCGTTGCCAGCGCAGATGGCTTGCAAGTGTCCACAGATCAACTCTGTACCGCGCATCATTTTGCGAATGTGATGTTCAACGTCATGCGCGGCGGCATTTTTGCCAGTGGATACAAGTTCCAGGCACAGGATTTCATCGAGTTTGTCTCTGTGCGCAATCCAACAGTCCTCGCGGAAAACGAGACATTCTTTTCCGAGCTACCTGCTGAAACAACGATTCCCAACCTGCACGCCCGGGCAGAGGCGAGCGGCCGGGAGGACTTGATCCGTCTGAGTTACGCCTACCTGCCCCTGTCCTTCAGCCGGCGGCATGGCGATCCCAGCCGCCCCTGGAATCGTTTTGTCATCGATCTCAAAAAACCGGATGGCTCGCTGAAGCTGGGGTATGAAGGCAACTGGCGAGATATTTTCCAGAACTGGGAAGCTCTTGCCTATTCCTACCCGGAATATATCGAGAGCATGATCTGTACATTCCTGAATGCGACAACCATCGATGGATACAACCCCTATCGAATTACACGCCAGGGCATCGATTGGGAGATCCCCGAGCCTCATAACCCCTGGGCGAACATTGGCTACTGGAGCGACCATCAGATCATTTATCTTCAAAAACTGATGGAGATCAGTGCGAAGGTCCATCCCGGTAAATTGCAGGCGTTCCTGTCCCAGCCGATCTTCAGTTCCGCCAACGTTCCCTACCGGATCAAACCGTACAGCGACCTGCAGGAGAATCCCTACAACACGATCGACTTCAACTGGGACTTGCACCGGGAGATCGAGACTCGCGTCCAGGCATACGGCACGGACGGACGGCTCGTCCGGGACTCGAACGGAGGAGTCCTGCACGTCACGCTCGCAGAAAAACTGCTCACCCTGCTGCTTGCCAAACTGGTGAACTTCGTTCCTGAAGGCGGCATCTGGATGAACACCCAGCGCCCGGAGTGGAACGATGCCAACAATGCGCTCGTCGGCAAGGGACTGTCGGTGGTGACGCTTTGCTATTTGCGGCGCACGATCGTGTTTTGCAAAGAATTGTTGCAGCAGGATGACATCAGCTCCGTTCTGGTTCGTGCGGAGCTGCAGAAGCTGTACTCACAGATCTTCCAAATCCTGCACCGATTCCAAAATACACTCAAGAGCAGTTTTAGCGATGAGCAAAGACGCGCCATGATGGACGCGTTGGGTCAGGCGGGCAGCGACTACCGCTGGGACTATTATTCCCAGGGTCTTTCGGGAGAATACATCCAGGTACCAATTCCAGAGTTGGTCACGTTCCTCGATCTGGCACAGCAGTACATCGAGCATACACTGTCTGCCAACCGGCGCAGCGACAATCTCTATCATGCCTACAACATCCTGCATCTCGGTCATGAAATGGCATCCGTCAGCCATCTCTATGAAATGCTGGAGGGCCAGGTTGCCATTCTTTCCTCAGGGATGCTAACCGGAGAAGAGTCACTTTTACTTCTCGAAAGCCTGCGACACAGTCAGTTGTACCGCGCCGACCAGCACAGCTACATCCTCTACCCGGACCGCGATTTGCCGGGTTTCCTGGAAAAGAATTGCATCAGACCGGATCAGGTGAATGGATTGGAACTGGTTGCAGAGCTTGTCAAGGCAAATGACAAGTCCCTGATCGTCAGGAGTGAAGAGGGTAGCTATCACTTCAGTGGACAGATCCACAACGCTAAAGATGTCAGCCGCGCGCTGGATACACTGCAAGGCAAATATGTCGAACTGGTGGAACGCGAGCGCGAGAAGATCGTGGCGCTGTTCGAGAATGTATTTCATCACAATGAATTCACCGGACGATCCGGAACCTTTTTTGCCTATGAAGGACTGGGAAGTATCTACTGGCACATGGTTTCCAAGCTGCTACTTGCCGTACAGGAAACGATCGTGCGTACAAGAAACGAGCCATCCCGCACGGCTTTGATGGACATGTATGCAGACATCCGTAAAGGACTGAGTTTCAACAAGCCTCCTGAGGTCTATGGAGCCTTTCCCACAGATCCTTACTCCCATACGCCAAAGGGACAGGGAGCCAAGCAGCCCGGCATGACCGGCATGGTCAAGGAAGAGATCCTGACCCGGCAAAGGGAACTTGGATGTTCCCTCGAAAACGGCCAACTGGTCTTTGATTTTCTACTGCTGGATCAGAATGAGTTTCTGACTGAACCGACTGAGTTCGACTACAGGGATCTCGATGGGAAACAGGCGCAGATCGGGTTGCCTGCTGGCTCCCTCGCGTACTCGATCTGCCAGGTACCGATCACCCTGCGGGTGCAGACTTCAGACAAGCCATGCATAGAAGCACGTCTCTCCGATGGCAGCGTCCACCGCATCGACGGTCATATTCTGGATATCACCAACAGCCAGCATATCTTCCATAGAGACGGCACTGTGCATCATCTGGTGGTAACTGTCCCCACAAACAAGTGAAGCGGATTTTAGATAAAACCAGGCGACCGTTCAGATCGCCTGGTTTTTATTCTCCCTATCAATCACCTTCCCCTCAAATGCCAGTCACAAATGGATTGCTTTCCTTCTCCTCCCCCACCGTTGTTTCAGGACCGTGACCGGAAAGCAAACGCGTCTCGTCCGGCAGGGTGAAAACCTGGGTTTTGATGCTCTCCACCAGATGCCGCCAGTTCGCGCCGGGCAAATCGGTGCGGCCGACAGAGCCTGCAAAGATCAGGTCGCCGCAGAAGCACACGCCTGACGAGGCAACATAAAAGATGCAGTGACCCGGCGTATGTCCAGGCGTGAAGCGCACCTCGAATTTCACACTTCCCAGCCGCAGAATCTGTCCCTGGTAGAAGTCAATGGTCGGTTCGGGGCCGGGGTCGATGTCAAAGCCGAAGAGCGCGCCTCCACCTCCGGCCCGCCACAAGACATGATCGTTCGGGTGCAGGGCCACCAGC
>DASTJG010000434.1:0-30980 GCA_035716785.1 Anaerolineales bacterium | reverse complement strand
TGTCCGCGCAGGGCGACCGGGTCATTGCGGTGGACCTGCTGGTCAATGACCAGGATGGGCTGGGGGCATGGAAGTTTTACGAACATAGCTTTATCCCCGTACAGGCGGAATTCGATCATCTGCCGGTCATGGATCGCTTCGCCGATGCGGTCATCTTCAATGCATCCTTTCACTATTCCGAAAATTATGCAGGGACCCTCAAAGAGGCGCTGCGGGTCCTTTCCCCGCAGGGTCTTGTCGTGATCATGGATTCGCCTGTCTACCGCCGCAGTGCATCCGGGGAGAAGATGGTGCAGGAGCGAGAGGAGCAGTTCAGACATAAATATGGTTTTGCTTCGAATAATTTGCAAAGCGAGAATTATTTGACCTATGCGCGGCTGAAGGAACTGGCGCAGGAACTGAACCTCAAATGGAAATTCATTACCCCGTTTTACGGCTTACGTTGGATGTTGAACCCACTGATGGCGAAGGTGTTGGGCAGGCGCGAACCTGCTAGGTTTCATCTCCTGGTGGCAAGGAAAAACTCCAAATCATCTCAAAACTAATTTTCATTTCATTTGTACTCCTCACAATGATGGTCTAACCAGGTGCTTCCACAAATTGGAAGCACCTGGTTAGTTTGGTAAGAGATATCACTTATCTGCAACTAATAAACACAAACTGACTGGATGGTGCGTCTTGATACGCATCGTACCTTATTCGTATAAAGGAGTGTAACCTATGTCAAGCGAACAGAGTCTTTACGAGCGTATAGGGGGAGCCTACGCCATTGCTGCGGTGGTAGACCGCTTCAGTGACCAGCTTCTGAAAAATCCGAAGATTGTCAATGCAAACCCCGAGCTGAAGGAATGGCATACAGAAAAATACAAGACACGGTTGCCAGGCCTCAAATTCAATCGGACCTTATGGGTGTGTGCAGTGTCAGGAGGACCCTATGAATACACAGCCAAAAGCCTGGACGACGCCCATTTGAACTTACACATCACATCCGAAGTGTTCGATGAAGTGGCTGCCGAGCTTGCCAGTGCGCTCGACCACTTCAAGGTGCCGGAACGTGAAAAGCAGGAAGTCTTAGCCGCTTTTAACGCGCAAAAGTCTGATGTAACGGCCGGTGCCCTAACCACCGCACCGCGCTGAAAAGTGCTTAAATAGTTGCTCCTCTCCCAAACAGGAGAGGGGCAATTCGATTCTAAAAAGTAGAGAGATTGATTTTGCTTGCCCGGCATACAAGGACAAGTTTTACAGCGATGTCGGTTTGGACGGTGTCAGATAGCCTAATGCACTTTGCCCATCCATGGTAATTTCCAGGTGATGACCGGGACGTTCTGTTGGAATATGGATGACTTTGATGCAACGATTGGCTTTCGTCCACAGGACTGCTCCGCTTGTTTGCTCAGGGAAGAACTTTGACATCTGGTTCTCAGACTGCCTGATGAAATCCAAATTTAAGTGATCTCCGGATTCTCCCGGGTAGACCGCCAATGGAAAGATTTGCGCTTCCACCAGATCCTGGAAGAAATGAGTCCCATAAGAGGGTTCGGAACTGAAACCCCGCTGATTGCTGGCCACTTCCACCAACGCGCGTGTATTGAATATGTCGGCATAGGTAACAGGCACCCCTTGCATGGGGTCCGACGATCCCCAGCGGCCGGGACCGATCAAAATAAAAGACCGTCCTTCCAATGACTTGTTGAGCTGTCCGATCCAGCGGGCCACTTCGGAGTAATCCGCGGTAGTGTCCAACTGGTGATAGGCTTCTGAATCCACGTAGACAATATATTCGACCTGGCTCACGTGTCCCTGAGGCACCATTCGCGTGCATAACAAAATCTTATCCTCGTCTGCCAAATCGGTGGGGGTGGACCGGATCTCGCGGCTATCCGCGCTCCACTGGTTTTGTGGACGACATTGCAGCAGATGGAAAGTAAGTGTCAGTTTACCGTTTGCGGGAGCAAGCGAAACGGCAAACTCAATATCGACGGACCGTTCGTATTGCTGCTGGAGGCGCGTCAGAACTGTTTTCAGCAAAGGCACAAACTCACCACGCTGCAAGAGACTATCAAAGGTCAGGATCAGTCGCGCCGGGTCGATATTTGGCGTAATGGAAAGCGGTGGATAAACAGTCTCTCCATCGTCCACAGAGATCAACCAGCGCAGGGGAGGATAATCTGCGCCCAGCACGGATTCGACCGGTACAGTGGTCAGGGCATTTTGCTCCAGGTCAAGCGCATCTACAAAATGCTGCGAGTAATATCGGATGTCTCTTGGCATGACCTCAGGGCGTAATTGTGGATGGCTGAGGTTGACCAAACGAGGATAATCGTTGGCGATGCGATCCACGGCGCGGGTTCCCAGACCCATCACCAGACGCATAAAGCCTTCTTCACGTTTTATACGTGAATTCCACACAATAGGACTGTAGCTATACGCGACGCCGGCCAATGCCGGGAAGTAGTACTGGCGATGGCGCTGTCCCTGCACTTCCTGTAGCAGGATCGCCATCCGTTCATCATAATCCAGCAATCCCATGCGGCGCCGGTACATGAGCGCATCCGGACCGAAGACGCTGGCATAGGTAGTGCGAATGGCTAGAGTCAGATCGCGCAGATTTTCTTTGAGTGTGCCCTGATTCGGGCAGAAAATACTGACGTACTTTCCCGCAAATGACATACCAAAGTTGTCTTCCAACAGGCTGGATGAACGGACGATCAGAGGCGTTTTGCCCACCTCGCGCAGGACTTCGCGCAGTTGTTGCGCGACCTCCTCCGGGAAGCGCGCCGCGGCATATTGTTCCTGAATCTTCGGGTATTCGTCGCGGATCTGCTCGGCGCTCTTGTATTTCTGGCTCAGGTATTCCAGTTTGTTGACCGCCTGAAAGTCATAGAAAACATCCGCGCCGATAAAGTAGGAGCGTGGCAGGGTGATTTTTTCAAAGATCTCGGGTGCGGTGTTTTGCAGGATCTTGTACGCCAACAGCAGACCGGCAGCCTTCCCCCCGATTTTCCCGGTGCCAATGCGGCGTTCCAGAATCGTATTGAAATCTGTAGTGGTGAACCAGCGCTTGGCAATGTGGATAAAAGCCAGCTGGTCACTGATCATGCTTTTGAGCAGCACCACCCGCAGTTCCTGCAGATGATGATCTACGGCGGCGCGTTCTTCCTCCGGCAGAGCCTCATATCTTTCCGCCTGCCTGAGGACCATTTCCAACGGTGCCAGTTCCGGATTGAACGGCAGACTGTGGTCCGGTGTGACGCTTCTGCCATCCGCCTGGTTTGTCAAGAGATCGTCTATGATGTGATGGAGAATTTCAATCGGCAGGTTATAGGCGAAGTAGAAATCTGTCAGGGTTCTGCGCACACGCGTCCAGCGGAGTTCCCACTGTTCAGCGTCCTCTTTTTGACCGCTGATGAGTCCTTCGCGCTGCTGGGATTGTATGGCCTTTTCATTCACCTCCGCCTCGAAGCGTTCAGGCGTGATGATCCCTCGGCGGAATAGTTCACCTCGCATCCGACGGCGGATGTCCGACGCCAGCATTGGATATTGGGCGATCAGTAGATAGATGTCCAGGACCTTGGATGATTCAGGCGGGGTAAGCATCAGCGTAGCTGTTTGTAACGTCTCCTCAGGTATGAGGCTGAGGAGACATTACACTAATAAGAAAAGGATACCGTATTATAGTCTATGCCCAACCGCGCAGACGAACCGCTCCGGCGACACGGTTCACCGCCACCAGGTAGGCACCCAGGCGATTATGGACTCCATGCTGCTGAGCCATGTTGTGGACATTCCAGAAAGCAGCTGTCATTTTCTTCTCCAGGCGTTCGTGAACGTCGCACTCGTCCCAGTAGTAGTCATAGGAATTCTGCACCATCTCAAAGTAAGAGACCGTGACGCCGCCAGCGTTGCACAGAAAATCGGGGATGATGTAGGCACCTTTGTTATACAGGATCCTGTCCGCCTCAGGGGTCGTGGGACCGTTCGCCAGCTCAGCGATGATTTTTGCCTTGACATGGTCGGCATTGCCTTCGTTGATCGCATTTTCCAGCGCGGCCGGGATCAGGACCGTTACATCCAGCTCGAGCAGGTCCTCATTGCTGATACACCTGGCCCCGGGGAAGTTGATCACGGAACCGGTTCTGGCTTTGTGTGCTGAGACCTGCGCAAAATCCAATCCATCAGGGTTATAGATTCCTCCCCTGGAATCGGAGACAGCTACAATCTTGAGTCCGAACAGTTCCTCGCCCAGTTTATGCGCGAACGAACCGGCGTTACCGTAGCCCTGGATGGCTGTTGTTGCGCCCTTGAGATCAAGATTGAGCGCCTTACTCGCCTCACGCAGACAATACATCCCGCCGCGTGCTGTGGCATCCCCGCGCCCGGCCGAACCACCCAGTGCCAGAGGCTTGCCTGTGATCATGCCATACTCGTTGTAACCCTGCATGAAGGAAAACTCATCCATCATCCAGGCCATGATCTGTGGGGTGGTGTACACATCGGGGGCCGGTACATCCTTCTCCAGGCCGAGAATGCGTCCTACCTGACGGATATAGGCGCGGCTCAGCCGCTCCAGTTCGCCAGCAGAAAGCGACTTGGGATCGCAGACGATGCCTCCCTTGCCCCCGCCCAGTGGGATATCGACGACGGCACACTTCCAGGTCATCCAGGCCGCCAAAGCGCGGACCGTGTCGATCGTCTCGCCGCTGTGGAAGCGGATGCCGCCCTTGTTTGGGCCGCGCGCGTCGTTATACTGGACGCGGAAACCGTGGAAAATTCTGGTCGAGCCATCGTCCATTTTCACCGGGAGTGTGACGTGTAGTTCGCGCAGTGGCCAGCGCAACAATTCATGCACTGCCGGGTCCAGTTGCAAGAGCCCGGCAGCTTCATCCAATTGCCCCTGTGCCATCTCGAACGGATTGAAAGCTTTTGTGTTCAATGTAGTCTCCTTGATTCACGAATATATCGTTGGCGTTTTTATTGCAATAAAAACGCAACATGATTTGCTGCTCCGAGAAGTTATGACTAAAATTGTTGTTACAGAAATTTGGGGACAATCGATAAAATCGGCGTGTCTGGCAGACGTCTATACAAAATAAATCGCGTAAATTTATCACCTCTTTCCGTTATCGTCAATTGTCTGAAGAATAAGGAGTATCCAATCCCTGGGCCAGCCACACCGTTCGTGACGTCTCGTCCCGGATGAGGTGCCAGGGAGTGCAGATGTCATCATGAATGTTTTAGAAATAGATAGGCTACCTGACTATCCTGCTGGGCGGACAAAACAGAACCAGTCCGTGAATTGCCTAACTGTACCCGTAACCTCTTGGTGACAAATACACTGTAACTTTTGTTTTTTTATCCCGTCAAGTCTTAAGTATTTTATTTAGATAATTCAGAGATGAATTAGTATATACAATCCTTGGTCATCTGTATTCAGGATCTTTGCATTTAGAACAGGAATACTGCAGGTAATTTATCAAAACCATTGTTCCAATCTTCTTGTCGGATTAAGTTTAGGTCAGATTTTTTTGCTAAAAAGAGCCAGTCATGTTGACAAAAGAGACTCCAACCCCCAGAATTTTTTTTAAGGGCCAAATGCCTGTTTCAGCTGGTCAAATCATTGAAATTCAGGAAATCAGATATAGCCATTTTGATCAGGCCTTTGAAGCGAACAAGATTGTTGTTCGAGCATCAGGAATTCTTTTTGAGTCGGATAGGCAAAGCGATCTTCAGCAGAGACGTTGGCGAAGAGAAATCATTATTGGTGAATTACAGGAAGTGACAGTAGCTTCTGGAAAAACATTTTTTGTGCTTGCAAACTTAAGAGGCCGTGATTTCGAAGAATACTATTGGTGATTCAACAGGCTACAATGAAGAAGATAATCTTTCTTGCCAAAACTGAAGAAGTTAAGGAAGGCGTGCCGTTCCCCATATGGGTTGATGATCAATATTTTATCGCAGGAAGAACAGGTGACAGGTTTTGGGCAATCGAGGGGATTTGCCCACATTCAAAATCAACCATGAGAAAGATGCCAATTGTCTCCGGGGATTGTGTGATGTGCCCATATCATGGCGCACAATTTGACCCATTTACGGGACGATTTCTTGGAGGGCCTGCTGGAACGTCAGACATTAAAACCTATCGGGTATTGATTGATGGAGGCTCACTTTTTCTGGAAACCGATATCGACGTTGAGGAGGATTTTCCAATCCGTACCGGAGCAGATGCCCAAGGATTTGCTCTAAATTATTAACGGGCGCAACTTGGGTATACTCAGGGAAAACCCTAGGGTGAAAATATGGTGTCAAATACTCTCTTCTATCGTATCGCTGAGGATGTCTTAAAGAAATACCCTGGTTACATCCGCGGAGTGGTCATATGCGAAAATGTAAACAACGGCCCCTCCTCGGATGAGTTGATTTCAATGCTTCGCAACGCCGAAACTGCGTTGCGAAAATCTGTTAACCCAAACAGTATTACAGAACATCCTCAGATCTTCGCATGGAGAGAGGCGTTTCGCTTGTTCGGTGCAAAACCAAGCGAGTTTCGTTCCTCCATCGAGGCCATGGCACGGCGTGTGCTTCGAGACAATGAACTGCCAGCGATCAATGCACTTGTGGATATCGGAAATCTTATTTCTTTAGAGCATCTGGTACCTGTAGGTGGGCACGCGCTCAATCATGTCGAGAATGACCTTGAACTAAAACCTGCTGTTGGAGACGAAAATTTTGTCGCCTTTGGCTCGAATGAACTGGAACACCCCGAGCCTGGAGAGATTATTTTTACTGAAGGGAAGACTGTATTAACGCGAAGATGGACATGGAGACAGGCAAATCATACGCTTACGGTCCCGGAAACCACAGCTATAGAGTTTAATGTAGATGGACTTCCACCTGTCTCAAAAGAGAAAATTGAGGAAATTTGCCAGGAAGTCGGCGTCCTGGTGAAAAGATTTTGTGGCGGAGAGAACAGATATGAACTGTTATCGGTAACTAATCCTCAAATTCGTTTATCTCTGTAAGAACTTCAAAATAGAGAATCGTGTTTCCGAGTGAGACGTGAGAGTTTGAAAATGAGTGTCGAGCTAATGATGCCGGTTTGTTGAAGAACGGAAAGAGGAATGCAGATCACAGATACCATTTGATCAAAACTTTTGATCTCAAGAATGGGAAAATGCCCACCCCGTTTTAGATCATAAGTTGGCGTATATCAGAACTAAGGAGAATGCTTATGAACGACCAGTTGTCAATTCCTTATTCGGCCCAGGTTGCCTACTTGCCTGCCGACTCAGGTATGCCTGGGAGCTTAAGTCAAGCAGACAAAAACGTGTTCCAGCGGGTTTTGCCTTTTTGTCTTGAGGTTATAAAAAAATCTTCTGCCCTGGAGGAAGATATGTGTTCGGTAATTCTTCCGGGTTCAGAATTGTCAAATAAACTTAATAACCTGAATGAAAGTATCCTTGTTGTATTTCAGGAATTGCAAAACGAATTTATGGCAATTACTGAATCCGCCAGCTTTGATACAAGCGATCAGGCGATTCGGGGTGTCTTGGAGAGTGAGTCGGAGGAGGTCTTCAAAGGGTGCTCGATTTACGACAAATACTTTAATGTCATGAGAGTGTCCAACCCTACAGCACTGTTGATATTGGGTCAGGTGGCGAAAACAGCACACCTGATACTCAATGACCTGGAATTTGCAATGGTGAGCAGGGATCAAGTCGCTTTTATAATCAACAACATCAAGTTGATGTTCCAGGATCTGGTTACGACCATCGCTCCACAACCATCGGATGAGATCGTACTGTCTGCCGGGATGAATTACAAAGCCGGTGAGCGATTGGAGCAGGATGGAATGTCTGAGGAGAACGATACGAGTCCGACAGATTGGACATACAAAGTGGCACGTTATCGATGGATAACCGGACATCATTTGTTTAGCTTATCCTCGATTTTTTGCATAAACTTTCTCAATAAGGCGCGCTGCGAGTTTGAAAAAGGCATGGAGGAAGAAGGAGCTAAGATGTTGCGGCAGGCCGGGCTCTTTTTGCGAGGTACAACTGCCAGTATGTGGTACGCGGCCAGCATGCCCGGAAAGACATATATGAGTTATATTCGGCCATCGATGATCTCACAGGAAACCCCCAATGGTTTTTCAGGCGATCAAAATACTGAATATAAGCGCCTAAAGAATTCCAAGGCCCTGTTGGAAAAGAGCCTTTTTCGGCTTTATGGTGCCAAACGTACCGGATGGCCAGGTTGCGTAAAAGAAGCTGTTGATGAGTTTGTGGAATTTGATACTCTTGATTGTGAAGCGCATACGTTGATCGCGGCGGCAATGGCCGGTATGGACAATTCGATTTCTCAAAAGCAATGGCAGCAAAACCTTCCTCCAGGTTTTGAACGTCTAAATGCCGTCAACCTTCTACGGGAAATCACCCTGCAGAGAAGACAAAGCTTTGGTGGGCAAATCTAAGATAATAATTTTTACCAAGACAGAAATTTATCTGTACCTTTAAATCAACAAATCCTCCCGTTCCGTTGCCGGGAGGATTTGTTGGCAGTTGAATCGAACAGATTCAACTGCTCACCGGACACTTTGTTGCGAGTTGTTTTCCAATGCCTGATCCATACAATTCCTTAATTTCTCCGCCAGATAATTCACTTGTGGTATTTTAAACATCCCTTCATGAGACCCTGGGATATCAACTACATGTGTATTGCCAGGGGCCAGTTTTTGCCAGACCACTTCAGGGTCATTCGTATTCAATAACGGACGGCTCTTTGCCCGGAAAAGAGTCACGCGTCCACGATAGGGACCGGGCTGATACGCATTCATGGCCTGATAATGGCTTGTGATCACCCGGTGGCGGTGCGCTGATAGTTCAGGCGCAAAGTCGATGAGATCCTCTGCATCGAATCGCTCGGTATCAGGAACATCAGGTTGTTCTCTCAGTTTCCGGGCGATCTTCAATTTTCTGCGAATGCGCATTAACATGCGTTCGCGATCTAGCTGCATGAATTCCCCGAACCAGTTGGGGAAATTCTTAGCCACCTTTGCAGCGCTGACCAGACCCTTCGTGAATTTCCCGTTACCTGAGTTCACGGTAACGTTACGCGGAAAATGATCGAAGATCGCCAGCAGCGCGACTTCCTCTCCCTGCCGGAGCAATTGCTGTGCGATTTCCAGGGCAACAGTCCCGCCGAGACTCGCTCCGCCCAGGAAGTAAGGTCCCTTCGGCTGGCGAAGGCGCATCTCTTCAATATAAAATGCTGCCATGGCTTCGACCTGTGAAAAAGGCTCCTGAATGCCGTCCAGGCCGCGGGCCTGCAATCCATAAAAAGGATAATCTGGCGCGAGGGCTTTGGCCAGGTCGCGGAACCAGAGAACATCACCGGTAATACCGTGTATGCAGAAGAAGGGAGGATGATCGCCCGCAGGCTCGATTTCGATCAGGGAGGACCAGGCAACCGGCTCAGCACTACGATGGATGACCCTGGCAAGGTGCTCGATGGTGGCTTCCTGAAAGAGAGTCGACAGGGGCAGGTTAGTGTTGAATTTTTCGGCAATCCTCGTAAACATATGCACCGCCATAAGCGAGTGCCCGCCGAGTTCGAAAAAGTTATCCTTTACTCCTATCTTGCGGGTATGTAACAGATCTTGCCAGATCCGGACCAGCTCTTTCTCGATATCGTTCCGGGCGTTGATCTGTTCCTGATCCAGACCACGCTCGTTGCTGCCGGGGCGCGGCAGCGCAGCGCGATTGATCTTCCCGTTGGGAGTGATAGGTATGGCCGGTAAAAACATGATATTCGATGGGATCATGTGAGCGGGTAAATGCTCGCGCAGATATTCCTGCAATTCATTGGCTTTTTGGTAGTCCTGTTGCCTGGGAACCACGTAAGCAACGAGTCGTTTGTCATCGTTGCCTGGCGTCCACACGTCGATCACGGCCTGGCGGACGGCAGGATGTTCGTTCAATGTATTCTCGATCTCCCCCAGCTCGATACGGAATCCGCGGATCTTGACCTGTGTATCCTTGCGGCCGAGGAATTCCACTTTGCCATCTGGCAGGAAGCGGCCCAGGTCGCCCGATTTGTACAATCGATCACCTACCGCGTTTGTAAATGGATTGATAATAAATTTTTCCTGCGTCAGGGCATCGTCGTGCAGGTAGCCCCTGGCCAAATGTGGGCTGCGAACATGGATTTCTCCCAATTCACCAACTCCGGCCAGTTGCTGGTTCGCGGTGAGGATCAGCAATTGAACATCTTTCATCCCCCGTCCCACGGGAATCACTGACTTGCCCTGCTGCCCATTGTGCCCGACCTGGGATGTATCTTTGGGATCGACCAGCAGGTAGCCCACAGCCCGCTGTGTCTCGGTTGAACCGTACGAGTTGATACAGATCACATTGGGTGCCAGTTGCCCCAGCTGGTCTACGTCGTGACGCGTAAGTTTGTCTCCGACAAAGAAGGCATATCGCAGAGACGGAAGCTGCCTGTCTGAGAGATCCGCAGTGGAACTGCTGGTCGTCAGCAATTGCGCCATTGCGGGGGTGAAGTGTGAAAAGCTGATCTGTTCACGCCTCATCCACTGATTCAGCCACCCGGGTGTTCCGACCTGCTCCGGGTCAGGAATGTGCACGCTTGCTCCGACCCAAAGAGCTGTAAAAATATCCCTTTGCAAAGGATCGTGTGACAATCCTGAGAGCATGCTAAAACGATCGTTCTCACTCAATTGAAAGATTTCAGATTGCCAGGGCAGAAAATGGGACAACGGGCCGTGTCTTCCAGCCACACCTTTTGGTTTGCCTGTGGAACCTGATGTGAAGGAAATGCCTGCAAGGTCCTCCGGACCGATCGGTATGTCCGGGTAATGAACTGGATAGTCGTTCAGGATTCCTTTGTACTGGGATGGGAGATCCCGCGGGAGCATCACCCTGCAATCAGACACGTTCTCCTTCAGCCAGGCTTCCAATTCTGCATGCGGCTCGCCCGCTGCCTGAAGCTGGATAAATCCCCGCGGCTGCGCGATGTTCAGATAGTCAAGCTGGCGCGCGACGGGGTAGGCGGGATCGAGGATCAGGAACGCCCCGCCGGCCTTGAGGATTCCCATGATCGCCCAGACAAGCGCGGCGCTTCGATGTCCATAGACAGCAACGATCTGCTGGGATTCCAATCCTTTTGCGCGCAGAAAATGGGCAAGCTGGTTCGTGCGTCCTTCAAGCTGTTCGTACGTCCATTGTCCGTCTTTATCCACCACAGCGACACTCGCTGGATGTCTCCTCGCGTTCTTTGAGAACTGCTCGTGCACAGCCTGGTGCCATGTCGCATCGAGCTGCGCGGTGGGATCGGGTAACAACGCAGCCTTGCCGCGAGTTACCAAGGAGTATGCATCCAGTTTCATCCCGGCATGTTCGACGATCTGTGCCAGCAAATCATGATACTGCTGAAGGATTTCGTCGATGCGTTCAGGAGTGAAGAGGTCGGTGTTGTAGACCAGAAGAAGGTCGATGGACTGATTCTTTTCCATCAGATAGAGAGTGAGATCGAACTTCGAGCCAATATCCGGGATGTCGAACACCTCGGCGCTCAGCCCTGGCACCTCGGTCCGTCCATCCTCAAGGTTGAGCATGTTGAAGAATATCTGGAAGAACGGCGTTCTGCTCAGATTGCGCTCAGGGTGCAATTCGATCAGGAGCTTCTCGAAGGGGATATCCTGGTGGGTGTAGGCATCCAGCGCGGTCTTTTTGATCCGTCGGATCAATTCACGAAAGCTGGGGTTGCCCGAAAGATCGGTGCGCAGGACCAGCGTGTTGATGAAGAAGCCGATCAGGTTCTCCAGTTCGGCGTGGTTGCGCCCGGCAATGGGGGAGCCAACAGTTATATCCTCCACACCTGTGTAACGATGCAGAAGTAACTTGAAGGCAGCCAGCAGGGTCATATAGAGAGTTGCATCCTCCTCCTGGCTCAACCGCCTGAGGGATTGGGCGAGGGAGGCGGGTAACTGGAAGGTTGCCTTGCCACTGTTGAGAGATTGGACAGGCGGGCGTGGCTTGTCGAGCAGCAGGTCAAGCTGGGGCAGATCGCCTGCAAGTTGCTGCCTCCAATAATTCAGCTGTGTATCCAGCCGTTCGCCCTGCAGCCACTCCCGCTGCCATTGAGCGAAGTCGGCATACTGGATCGGCAGAGGATGCAATGGATTGGGACGCCCGGCCGTGAAGGCTTCGTAGAGTGCGATAAACTCCCGGGTGAAAATGCCTCTTGACCAGCCGTCGGTGACGATATGATGGATGGTGAGCAGGAAGATGTGATCATCCTCGCTGAGTTTCAACAATGTGGCTCGTACCAGCAGGTCTTTGGTCAGATCGAATGGTCGTTTTGCTTCTTCCTCGGTCAGACGTTTTGCTTCGATAAGCTGCTCATCGGGGGAGAGCGCGCTTAAGTCCATCATTGCCACGGGGAGAGTCCGCGCAGGCTGGATGATCTGGATCGGCTGATCGTTGGATGTGGAGAAGTTGGTACGAAGGACTTCGTGTCGGGCGAGGATCTCGTTGAGGGCCTGTTCGAAGCAGTCCAGGTTGAGAAAGCCCCTCAAGCGGACGGCGCCTGGCATGTTATAGGCGTAGTTGCCCGGGCTGAGCTGTTCGAGGAACCACAATCGTTCCTGCGAATACGACAATGGCACGGGTCCTGTGCGGGGATAAACAGGAATGTGTACTTCTGTCGTTCCCTCGGTAGTCATTGCCGATCGTAGAAAAGCCAAAATCTCCTGTTTGTGCGCGGCAATTTCCTCTCGAAGTTCTGCGGAAATGGCCCCTTTCGGCGCGTTCAAACGAAGTTTTTCCTCTTCGACTGTAATTTCAACACCCAGTTTACGGAGGGTGGAAAGCAACTCGAGTGTTGTCATAACTCTATCTCCTCACCTTCCTCCAGTGTGAGTTTTGAAGAATTGGAATGGCTGCGGGTTGCCCAAAGGACTGTATCGATCAACTCTGCGGTTTGGGCGACGGTGGAGGCCATGAAGAGATCACGCAGCGGAAGGTCGATCTGAAACGCCTTGCGAAGGCGTGAAGCGACCTGTGTCGCAAGGATGGAATGCCCGCCCAGTTCAAAGAAATTATCGTGGATGCCAACCTGCTGCAATCTGAGCACATCCGCCCAGATCTGCGCGATGGTCTTTTCCACTTCCGTCTCCGGGGCCACGAACGAATCCTTCCGATGGGTATCCATGTCAGGTGCAGGCAGTCCCTTGCGGTTGACTTTACCGTTCGGTGTGAGCGGAATGGAGTCGATTCTCGTGAAGCTGGCAGGGATCATATAGTCAGGCAGCCGCGTGCCGAGGAAGCTGCGCAGTTCGCTGAAATCAGGACGTTGAGCAGGGTCAGCGACGATGTACGCAGCCAGACGCTTGTCGCCTGTCTCCGTCTCCCAAACGGAGACTACTGCCTGTTGGATGGCAGAGTGTTCTGTCAGCGCGGATTCGATCTCGCGCAACTCGATGCGGAACCCGCGGATCTTGACCTGCTGATCGTTCCGCCCGATGTATTGGACCCGTCCATCCGGAAGATAACGGCCTAGATCGCCGGTCTTGTACATCTTGTCGGCTGGATCCTGGATAAAGGGATTGCTGATGAACCGTTGTTGCGTTAATGCCTCATCTTCCACATATCCTTGCGAGAGATAGGGTGTGCGGATGTGGATTTCGCCAACTTCGCCAACCCCGGCCAATTCCGAAGAAGCATTGAGGACAAGGAGCTGCACATCCTGAATACCGTGTCCCAGAGGGACAACCTGCTTGAGCATGGTCGAGTGATCAGAGTCCGGGTTGGATGGAACATCCGGAACTATATAACTCATTGCCTGCGGGGTCTCCGTTGCCCCATAGAAATTGACGCAGGTGACATTGGGCGCAAGCTGTTTCAAGCCAGCTATGTGTAAGTACGTCAGCGCTTCCCCGCCGAAGAATGCATAGCGAAGGGATGGGAGTGAATTTCCCTGGATGTTTGGCCCGGCCGCAGCCAGGACCTGCTGCAGGGCAGGCGTCAGATGAGCAACGCTGATGCGCTGTTCGTTCATCCAGTCGGAAAGCTGTCCTGGCGACAACATCTGCTCCTGATCGGGGATGCAGAGCGTGGCACCCAGCCAGAGAGGCGTGAAGATGTCTCGTAAGAGCGGGTCGTGGGCCAGTCCCGAAAGCATGCTGAAGCGATCGGTCTCCTTGAGCCTGAAGGTACTGGCGTGCCAGTCCATGAAATGGGAGATGGGTCGATGCGTTCCCAGGATGCCCTTGGGTTTGCCGGTGGAACCGGAGGTGAAAGCAATATAGGCCGGATCATCTGGATCAACAGTCACCTCGGGTGCATCACCTGAATAATCGCCCAGAAGTGCATCGGCTTTGGACTTTGTCCGAGGCAGCTGAATATTGCAGCGATAAGGTGATGCCTCCACGAACTCCTGCAGGGCCTTTGGGAGTGGGCCGGCTTCCTCAAGCTGGATCCAGCCTTTTGGCTTGACCACTTGTAAATAGTTGATCAGGCGCTGTACGGGATAGGCAGAATCGAGAATGACAAAGGCCGCGTCGGCTTTGAGGATCCCCAGCAAGGCCCAGACCAATGACGCGCTGCGGTGGGCATAGATCGCGACAACATCATGCGGCTGGATGCCCTTGTCCTGAAGAAAATTTGCAAGTTGATTGCTCCTGGTATTGAGTTCCCGATACGTCCAGGTACCGGATTGGTCGATCAGGGCGATATTGTCCGGAACGCGCATTGCCTGCCGCGCAAAAGCGGAATGGACCGGCTCATACGCAGATGAGGTCAACGCTTGCGCCGGGTCGGGCAAAATGTCTTTTGCCTGATCGGTAATGAGTGAGAAGTGGTTGATCTTCCGGTCCGGGTCGGCAACGATTTGTGTCAATAGGTGACTGTATTGAGACAACATCTCCGCCATTCGTTCCTGGCTGAACAGGTCGGTGTTGTAGACGAAGACAAGTTGAATCTGCTTGTCCCGCTCACTTATGTAAAAAGTCAGGTCGAACTTTGACTCAGCATCCGGCCGGGAAACGGATTCGCCTTTCAGTCCCGAAAAATCGATCGAATCAACATTGAAGTTGAGCATGTTGAAGAAGACCTGGAAGATGGGCGTACGGCTCAAATCTCGTTCGGGCTGCAGTTCTTCCAGCAATTTTTCAAAGGGAATATCCTGATTTGCATACGCTTCCAAAGCGACTTCGCGCACATGTTTGAGCAGTTCACGGAAACTGGGATTGCCGTCCAGATTAGTGCGCAGGACGACGGTATTGATGAAAAAACCGATCAGGTTTTCCAGTTCCTCGCGGTTCCTGCCGGCAATCGGCGAACCGACGATGACATCCGATTGCCCCGTAAGACGAGCAAGCAGCACATTGAAGGCTGCCAGCAGCACCATGAAGGTTGTGCACCCTTCCTGTCGGCTCAATTCGCGGAGGCGCTGAGAGAATGATTCTGGGAGTGTGGAGGATTGCTGCGCCCCGTTGAACGTTTGGATCTTGGGCCGTGGGTGGTCTGTGGGCAGATCCAGAACAGGCAGGGGGGGTGCTAACTGCTTTTTCCAGTAAGCCAGTTGTTGTTCTAAAACCTCTCCTTGTAGTAATTCCTGTTGCCACTGCGCAAAATCTGCGTATTGGATAGGCATCTCAGGCAGTGGGGAGGTCTTCCCACTGGAGAAAGCCTCATAGAGAACCTTCAGTTCCTGTATAAATACGCCAATTGACCAGGCATCCGAGACGATATGATGCATTGTCACGAGGAAGATGTATTCTTCCTCCTTTAATTTCAATAATGACGTGCGAATCAGCGGACCTCGGGCCAGGTCGAATGGTTCCAGTGCCTCGTTCGATATGAGCCTTTGAACCTCTGCCCCCTGTCCTTCCGCGGAGAATGTTTGAAGATCTATTACAGGCAGCGCCAACTGCACTGGCGGATTGATCACCTGAACAGGCAGGTCATCAACGGTGGAAAAAGTGGTCCTCAATGATTCATGACGCTGAATGATTTCGGTTAAGCTCTGTTCCAGCGCAGCCGGATCAAGAACGCCTATGAGACGAATTGCGACAGGAATGTTATAAGCCGTATTACCGGGTTCCAGTTGATCCAGGAACCATAAGCGCTGCTGCGAAAAGGAAAGGGGCAGCGTGTTCGTCTCCCGGTTTTGCCGGAGGATTGGCTGCGGCCCAGGTTCCTTCTTTGTTTTTTGTCCTTCAAGCTGGCGCAGTAAAAGTTTTCGTTTTTCCGGTGAAAGTTCAGCGATTCGTTTCGCGAGATCCATTCGTTATTGCTCCTGGGAAATGGCTAAAATACCTTTATTCTATTGATCAGAGTCCAGCAATGCTTTTGCGTCTTCTGGGGATAAATTCTCCAAGTTGCTCAATAATTCAGCTAATTTGTCCTCATCCACCTGCTCAACTCTTTTCCGGATGACAATTTGAGCCAGACCCTCGGGGCAGGGCGCTTCGAAAAGAGTTCGGATGGGAAGTTCGACCTGAAGCTCCTGTCGAATACGTGAGATCACCTGAGTGGCCAGGAGGGAATGCCCGCCCAGCTCGAAGAAGTTGTCATCGATGCTCACGCGTTCCAGCTTCAGCACACTGGCGAAGATCCTGGTGATACTTTCTTCGACTTCATCGCGGGGAGCAATGTATTGATGCGCCAGCTCGGGCCGGGTTTGATCGGGTGCGGGCAGCTTCTTGCGGTCTATTTTTTTATTGGGCGTCAGTGGATATTCGCTCAGGAAAACAAAGGCGCTGGGGATCATGTACTCAGGCAGTTTTTCGCGGGCATAGTTGCGTAGTTCGCTCGTGGTCGGCTCTTTTTCTCCGGAGTGAAGGATGGGATAACCCACCAGGCGCTTGTCGCCGGGAACATCCTCGCGAACAATGACGACAACCTCCCGTATCGCCGGGTGTTGGGCCAGCACTGCTTCGATCTCGCCCAGTTCCACCCGGAATCCGCGGATCTTGATCTGGTGGTCACTGCGCCCCAGGAAATGGATGCGGCCATCCGCTTTATATTTGGCCAGATCCCCGGTCTTGTAGAGGCGTGCTCCCGGTTCGTCACTGAAAGGATGAGGGATGAACTTTTCTGCGGTCAATTCCGGTCGATTCAGATAGCCGCGGGCCAATCCATCTCCACCGATGTAGAAATCGCCGGGAACGCCGACAGGTACGGGCTGCAGATGAGCATCCAAAATATAGCATTGGGTATTCCCGATCGGTCTTCCGATGGATATTTCCTGATCGCCACGTTGAACTTCACATAGGGTAGACCAGACCGTTGTCTCGGTCGGCCCATACATGTTCCATAGCGATCCGCAGCGATCCAGGATTTGAGAAGCCAGATCAAGCGGAAGCGCTTCCCCGCCGCAGAGCACCTTCAACCTGTCATCTCCCTTCCAGCCCGACTCGATCAGCATCCGCCAGGTCGTTGGAGTGGCCTGCATGATTGTTGCACCTGACTTGTCCAGGGCAGACATCAATTGCATCGCGTCGACAGCCGTTTCGCGGCTGACGAGTTCCACTCGGGCCCCTGTCGTGAGTGGCAGGAAAATCTCAAGCACAGAAATATCAAAGGAAAGGGTGGTCACCGAAAGCAGCACATCCTGATCGGTAAGCCCCGGCTCCTGGCGCATTGTAGTCAGGAAATTCACGACTCCCTTATGCTGGAGCTGCACTCCCTTGGGCTTGCCCGTGGAACCGGAAGTGTAGATGACATAAGCAAGGTTTTCAGGTTGAGCCTGTGGAGGAAAATTACTGCCAGATTCCCTGGCAATGGTTTTCCAGTCATCGTCGATGCAAACAATGCTCATTCCCTTCGGAGTCGTCAGCTGATCGCTTAATTTCTGCTGGGTCAGCAGGATCGGAGCCTGAGAGTCGGACAACATGAATTCGAGCCGGTCGATGGGGAAGGCCGGGTCGAGTGGAACATAAGCGCCGCCAGCTTTGAGTATGCCTAACAGGCCGACGATCATATCCAGTGAGCGTTCCATGTAAATGCCGACCAGCGTATCGGGTTTGACTCCCAGCTTTTGGAGATGATGAGCCATCTGGTTGGCCCGCTGATTCAGTTCCTGATACGTGAGTTGCGCCCCTTCAACTACCACTGCAGTTTTGTCTGGATTACGCAATGCCTGAGCCTCGAACAGTTGCTGAATGCAGACAGGCTCGAATTTCATTTGGGTTTGATTCCAGGTGTACAGGATCCGCTCGTGTTCTGTGTCTGACAGGAGGTTGAAATCAGACAGGTGCTTATCTGGTCGACTGACAATGTCTCTCAACAGTGCCTCGAAATGACCAACCATGCGAGCGATTGTTTCCCGATCAAAAAGCGCGGTGGTGTATTCCAGTTCACCGAACAATTGGTCCTCAGTTTCGATCATTGTTAGATAGAGATCGAATTTAGCTGTTCCTGTAGTCAACTCTCTGAGAGACATTTGGGTCAGGTTCAACAGGCGCAGAGGTGTGTTCTGCAATACGAACATATTCTGGAAGAGCGGGGTGTAGCTTAAGCTGCGAACCGGCTGTAATTCCTCCACCAGTTTCTCAAAAGGCAGATCCGAATGGTCGTACGCGTTTAGCGCCGCTTGCCGGACGCGTTTCAACAATTCACGAAATGTTGGATTATTCGATAGATCACTCCGTATCACGATGGTATTGATAAAAAGCCCGATCAAATCCCTGACCTCGGACCGGTTACGTCCGGCGATGGGCGAGCCGGTCAGAATGTCGTCCTGCCCGGTATAGCGAAACAACAGGGTTTGAAAGGCTGCCAGCAGGGTCATAAACAGCGTCGCGCCTTCCTGACGGCTCAAGGATTTTAGCGAGGCGGTTAACTCTGTGGATAGAGACAAAGAATAGCGATCGCCTTGATAGCCCTGTATGGCAGGACGTGGCCGGTCAGCAGGCAATTCAAGCAGAGCTGGCGCGTTGTCAAGTTGTTTCTTCCAGTAGCTGAGCTGTCTTTCCAGGATTTCGCCCTGGAACCAGTGCTGATGCCAATTTACATAGTCGGCGTATTGAACCGCCAGATCAGGAAGCGGTGAAGGCCTGCCGGCTGCAAAGGCTTCGTAGAGGATAGGGACTTCCTTAAATAAAATCCCCACAGACCAGCCATCCGAGGAGATGTGGTGCATTGTCAGGACCAACACGTGATCTTCGATATTGAGACGCAGCAGGGCAGGGCGTAACTTTAAATCATGCTTGAGATCAAAGGGGCGCCTTGCCTCTTCCAGCACCAGCCGTTCCATTTCGGACTCACGATCCGCCTCCGGAACCTGACCCAGGTCCGTGACGTTCAGTGTCATGGAATGGGCAGGCAAAATTTTCTGAATGGGCTGTCCGTTTTCGATGCTGAACATGGTGCGCAATGGTTCATGACGTCTCACGATTTCATTAAGGCTTGCCTCGAGCACCTGCACATCCAATGGTCCTTTAAAACGAATGACGATTGGAATGTTGTATGTTGGTGTTCCCGGTTCATATTCGTCCAGAAAGAGGATGCGCTGCTGCCCGGAAGAAAGTGGAAGCGGACCTGTTTCTCGATTGATCGGTTGAATGACGGATGAAGAAGTCGTAGCTTCGGGCTTGCGGGACGCGGCTTTTTCTTTCAGCAGTCTCTCAAGAAGTTCTCGTTTTTCCTGGGGAGACAGGTTGCTGGTAGACGGTACTTGCTTGTTCATTGAGCCTCTTCGGTTAGTAGATCGTCCAGAAGCGAACTGACTTGTTCGTCCGAAAGCTGGTCGAGATTTGCGAGAAGCGTCTTCGCATTCTCAGAGTCCAGTTCGTTCGCTGTGTCGCTTTCATCACTGTTTCCGTTCTTATCCGGAGAATGCGCGCCGTTCTTTTTCCCATTGCTGAACTGGTCATGAACTTTTTTCGACAGTCCTGCAACAGAAGCCTCTTCAATGAAATAAGTTAGCGGTATGTTTATGCCAAAGTCAGCATCCACTTTATTCTTCATCTCGACTGCCATCAACGAGTCCATGCCCAGGTCGGTGAGTGCGCGCTGAGGATCGAATGATTGGGCCGGGTCAAACCCAAGGATCTTAATGATCTGCTGCTGAACATGGCGGGAGATGATTTCCTCCTGTTCCTCTGGTGGCGTGGCCTTCAGTTGTTTGAGTATTGTGTACGTTGGTCTAGTCTCAGACGTCGCTGGCTTGGCTTTGACCAGTTGTTTCAGTATTGGTCGGACTGCCTTACCGTTCAGGTTCAGGCTGTATTTGTTCCAATTGATTGGCACAACACCCACTTGGACTGGATTTCGCAAAAGGAGCTGTCTCAGAATATGCAATCCCTCTTCAGGAGAGATCGTTTCCTGATTTTTTCGTGACGGCGCAGCTTGCTGCATGGCGGCCGCCATGCCCACTTCAGACCACGGTCCCCAGTTGATGCTCATGGCTGGCAAACCGCGCCCCCGGCGGTAGTGGGCCAATCCATCTATAAAGGCATTCGCGGTATTGTAATTACTCTGCCCTGCAGAGCCAATCAATGATGAAACGCTGGAAAAGAGGACAAAGAAATCAAGGGATTTATTTTGAGTAAGAGTGTGAAGATGCCAGGCGCCATTTGCTTTGGACGCCAGGACCTTCTCGAATCGGGCCCAATTTTGCTGGCTGAAGATACCATCATCTACGATCCCAGCTATGTGCATGACACCTCGCAGTGGCGGCATGTCGCGTTCGATCTGGCAGAGTACGCGTTCGAGATCCGCCTTTTGCGCGACGTCGCCCCGGGCAATCACAATATCAGCTCCATACGACCCTCGTAATTTATCGATTCTCTGGCACGTTTGCTCCGTCGGTTCACGACGACTCATCAGAACAAGATGTCTGGCCCCCTGTTCGACCATCCAGGACGCCGTCAGCATGCCCAATCCGCCCAGTCCGCCCGTGATCAGGTACGTCCCATTTTCACGGATCGGCAAAACGTTCTCCTCCTGTGTAACGACGATTTTACCGATGTGCTTGGCCTGCGCCATAAAACGGAACGCCTCTCGAACCGACTGCATTGGGAATGTTTGCAGAGGCAGAGGTTCAAGCGCTCCCGATTCAAAATCGGCCAGAATCCCGTTCAGCATCTTTCGAATAAGCGACATACCATCGACCATTTCGGCGCCCAGGTCGTAGCGGTGGTAGGTCAGAGTTGGATTTAATTGTGTTACTTTGGTTTGATTCCAGTCGTCCCGTTTTCCGACTTCAAGAAAACAGCCATGGTCTGCCAGTACCGAGAGACTCTTTGGAATAAATTCATCCGTCAGAGAATTGAGGATGATATTCACACCCTTTCCGCCGGTGGCTTTCATGATTTCATCGGCGAAGCCCAAGGTGCGGGAGTCGAAGACATGTTTTACGCCCAAAGACTGTACGAAGGCACGTTTCTCCGGGCTGCCTGCCGTGCCAAAGATTTCCGCGCCCGCTTGCCGCGCCAATTGTACGGCTGCCAGCCCCACACCTCCGGCCGCGGCATGGATCAAGACCCGATCGCCGGCTTTGATCTTGGCCAGGTGATGCAATCCATAATAGGCGGTGAGGAATGCAGTCGGGATCGTGGCGGCCTGGGAAACGGAAACAGTGACTGGCTTGGCAAAGACCCGCTCGACGGGAAGAGTCATGTGAGAACGGAAGGCGCCAGCTGACAACGCGATGACTACCTCCCCAACGCGGAAGTCAGTCACACCTTCCCCAATCGCTGTCACAGTACCCACACACTCATGCCCGAGCGGAATTGCTGCACCGGGATACATTCCAAGTGCGAAAAGCACATCTCTGAAATTCAATCCGGTTGCTTGTATTTTGATTTCCACTTCACCATGTCCGGGGCTCTGGCGAGTTACCAAATGCAGGTTAAGATTGTCAAGCACGCCGGGTGAAGTCGTGACCAGTTCGAACGATCCCTCGGCTGGAATGAACAGTGTATTTGTTTTTGGCTGATAGTGTTTAAGCCGGGTGACGTAACGCTCTGTTCCGCGCAATACAACCTGGTTTTCATCATCCTGCGTCGAGATTTCCCGGATGAGAGCCTGTACATGGTCGGTTCCCTCGCCTGGATCAAGATCCACACAGATACATTTCCAGTTCGGGTATTCAAGGGCAATCGTCCGTCCCAAACCCCAAACACCAGCCTGCACGAGCGCAGTCGAACTGCTTTCCGACTTAATGGCATGAACACCACGCGTGACCAGCCGTAGTCCCGCGGGAGGCACTTCATTCTCTGCCAATGCCTGGACCAAATAAAGGATGCTCCCGTACGTGAGGCTCTGGGAAGACGTGAGCCGCGAGTCCTCAGCGTGGTGATCCGTGCTGTCAGCGTCAAAAGAGTCATCCAAACCCCATAGATGGATGATACCGGCTGGGCTTTGCTCGGCAGACCCATTGAGTTCATCAATCAACTGACGGAAATGTTCGGGTTGGGTCGGACTCATCCGGTAGTTGTTCCCGTCAATTCGCCGGTACTCGTTATCAGATTTAACCAGCACACAACTTGCCCCCTGTGTATTCAGCTCAGCAGCTAAAGAGTCTCCAAGACCGTTCTGGTCGGCAAAGATGATCCATTTTTGTGGAATGAGGGAGTTCTTGATAACGGATTCGTCGCTGTGTTCCCAGTCCAATTCATACAACCAGTCATCATGACCTGGCTTGGAGATTCGTCTGATGAATGCACGATTGAGGTGTTTGATCTGCAGTCCAGTGACTTCGGCGATCAATTCACCATCCGCTCCAAAGAGCTTTAGATTCGCTCTCAGAATTTCCCTTGGTTTTCCGTCCTCCTGGAACAATGGCGTGGCCAGTGAAACATGGGCCCATAGCCGCGATTGGTTAGCTTTGTACAGCTTCAGGGCTTGCAGACCAACAGGGATATATACCTGGTTTGCATCCGTGCTGAGGGAAGGAGGAATTGCCGCGCCCAATAATTGGAGGCAGGCGTCCAGCAGCGCCGGATGCAACTGGTACTTCTGACCTTCATTTATGTTGTTACCAGATAAGGCGATTTCCCCCAATGCCTCATGGTCTCCACGCCAGATCTGGCGGATAATTTGGAAGGTGGGTCCATAACCCAGGCCCAAATCTGCCAATTGTTGATAATGATCAGAGACAGCCACCTGTGTGGGGCAGGCTTTTTTCAATTGCTCGACATCAACGTGATCTTTCTCTTCCGTGAGCCGGGATTCGAGGTGGATGGTCCCGGAAGCGTGGCTCTTCCAGGTTTCATTCGTTTCGCCTGTGGCACTGTCCAGACTAAATATTTCAAATAAGGTATTTTCCGCATCGACGGTCGAGAGCACGATCTGAACAGTACGTTCTGTGTCCTCGGGCAGCTGGAATACTTCATGGATGGATGCGTTTGTGATCGAATATTCCTGCTGACCGAACACCTGGTGTGCAGCAGCAAGAGCCATCTCAAAGTAGCCCGTTCCCGGGAATGTGGCTGTTTCGTAGATGCGGTGGTCATTAAGGAATGCCGGGAAATCAACGCTTACTTCCGATTCAAAGACTGTCTCCGTCAATCTGGGCGAGCGGACGCGGCGGTTCAACAGCGGGTGAAGCATTGGCCGTTCGGCCCGGCTGGCTCCTTTGGATACGTTGAACCAGTACGGCTTTCGCTGGAATGGATAGGTAGGTAATGGCAGTTTGCGGCGTGAGTTACCCTGGTCAAATTGTTCCCAGTCGGCTTCCATTCCGTTCACATAGAGCGTTCCCAGGCTCTCCAGTATTTGTGACCAGTCATCTTTCCGCTGGCGTAGGGACACCAGCCAGACCTTTCCTTCTGCCGGGATGCACTGGCGGGCCATTCCGATCAGGGTAGGCTGAGATCCAATTTCCAGGAAGAAGTCGCAGCCCTGGGCGTGAAGTGTTTCGATCCCGGCCTGGAACTGTACCCCCTGACGGATATGTGTGCTCCAATAGGCTGCTCCAAACGTGCGGTCATCTTTGACAAGCTGCCCGGTGAGATTGGATATGACACCGATTTTGGGTTTTGAGTACTGGATGCCGGCGGCAATTTTTTCGAATTCAGCCAGTATCGGCTCCATGAGGGGCGAATGAAAGGCATGTGAAACAGTCAGGCGGGTGGTCTTGATCCCATCCTTTGCAAAGGAATCAAGAACGGCCTGGACAGCTTCACCCTGACCGGAAATCACTATATTTTGAGGACCGTTGACCGCTGCAATGGAAATTTCCCGTGTGTATGGCTTGATGCGATTCGTTACCGTGGTCTGGTCCGCAAAGATCGCAGCCATCGCGCCGCCTTTCGGCAGGGACTGCATTAACCGCCCGCGGGCCGCGATCAGCTTCAAGGCATCTTCCAGACTGAATACGCCAGCTATACAGGCTGCAACGTACTCACCAATACTATGACCCATGACCAGCGAAGGTGTGATCCCCCATGAGCGCCACATTTCCGCCAGTGCATACTCCAGCGCGAACAAGGCGGGTTGGGTGTAGGCAGTCTCATGGATGGGTGAATCCTCATCTGCTTCGGAGAAGAGGACGGATAACAGTGGTCGTTCGAGGTAAGGTTGAAGTAACTTGTCGCACTGCTCCAGGGCCGCGCGGAAGACAGGCTGTGTCTCATAAAGCTGACGGCCCATGTTCACATATTGTGAGCCCTGACCGGTAAACAAGAAAGCAAGTTTCGGCTGGGCTATTTTGTGCACGTGCCCCCTGATGATGCCGCTGCTTTCCTGGTCGGCTATATATCCACGCAGCTTTTCGCGAACCTCTTCGACCGTTTTGCCGACCACCGCCAGACGATGTGGAAAGTGTGTGCGCCCGGTATTCGCCGTGTACGACACATCTCCCAGGGATATGGCCGGGTGATCCTCAAAGTAGGATTCATACCGGCTTGCCAATTCGGCCAAAGCCTTTTCATCGTTGGCGGAAAACGTCAGGATTTGTACGGGACGTTCGACCACCGGTTTTTCGGGACTCGTCGCAGGCGTCGCCTCCTCGAGCACGATGTGGGCATTGGTGCCGCTAAATCCAAAGGAGCTGACACCCGCAATCCGCGGGCGGTCTCCTCTAGTCCAGGGCGTTTGTTGATTGGCTACCTTTACAGGCAGGGATTGCCAGTCAATATGAGGGTTGGGCTTATTGAAATATAACTGGGTTGGTATTTGCTCATGCTGAAAGGCAAGGATCACCTTCATCAGGCCTGCCATCCCGGCAGCAGCTTCCAGGTGTCCAATATTTGCCTTCACCGAACCAATAAGTAGAGGTTGATCTTCGGATCGTCCCTGGCCCAATGCGGCTGCCAGCGCGCGTACCTCGATGGGATCCCCCAGCTGCGTGCCTGTACCATGTGTTTCGACAAAGTGAACCTGATGAGGTTCGATCCCTCCACTATCGGCCAGAGCTGCCTGAATGACCGCCTGCTGTGCCTGACCATTTGGAACGGTCAACCCGCTGCTTTTCCCGTCGTGATTGATTGCCGAGCCTCGGATGAGCGCCAGGATATTATCTCCATCTGCCACCGCATCTGACAGACGTTTGAGCACAATCACGCCGCAGCCTTCGCCGCGCGCGTATCCGTCGGCGGAAGCATCGAACGCTTTGCTATGCCCATCTGGCGCGAGCGCATGAGCCTTTGACATGGAAACTGTCCCCTCTGGCGCCAAAATCAGACTCACGCCTCCTGCAAGAGCCAGGCTTGCTTGACCTGCGCGGAGGCTCTGGCATGCAAGATGCACTGCCACAAGCGATGATGAACAGGCCGTGTCCAATGCAAACGTGGGACCATGCAGTCCCAGCATGTAAGCCAAACGACCTGCTGCGACGCTGAAGGATGTGCCAGTTCCGAGATAGACGTCTATCTGCGCGAGCTCGCCATGTCTCATGTACAGGCTGCTGTAGTCAAAGGTGCTTATTCCAATGAACACACCAGTTTGACTGCCAGCCAGTTTGTCCGGGATAATGCCGGCATTTTCGAGCGCCTCCCAGCTTACCTCCAGCAACAAGCGCTGTTGCGGATCCATGCTGACTGCTTCGCGCGGTGAAATCCCGAAGAATTGAGGTTCGAAGTGGTCGACTTGATCGATAAACCCGGCTTTGCGCACATACATTTTCCCGGGCGCATTGAGGTCGGGGTCATAATACGCGTCGATATCCCAGCGTTCCGGCGGCACTTCACGGATGGCATCTCTGCCCTCGTGCAATAATTGCCAGAATGCCTCCGGCGAATTTGCACTACCCGGGAAGCGACAGCCCATGCCAATGACAGCGATTGGCTCGGTTTTCGCACGCTCCATTGCATCCAGCTTAGAGCGCATATCCTTTAAAGCGAAGAGTGCGCGCTTCAAAGCGGGACTGTTTTGGGGATCTTCAGAAGGTATTGTCATTATTTATTTCCTGATTCTTTGCTGGTACCCTAATATCTACTCGCTTGAATGGATGCCTGCGTTGTTGAGAATTTCCTCATCGGTCAAGAGTTCGATGCCTATTCCGTACGCATTATTAAAAGGCTCGACAAAGAGCGCATTCGCCAACAGCCCGGACGCAACGGTTCCAGCATGTCCCGACTTGTCAGCCAGTTGCAAATGATGTGGTTCGTTACCCTGGACCAAGCCGTTGATTCGCTGATCGCCAACTTCGAGGAAACCCAGTTTGTTAATTCGTCCAATTATGACTTCAGCAAAACTGTTGATATCCACAACCGTGATCCCGCGTGTGACCGCCAGTTCCTTGATCCCGGTATTCACGGCATCGATGGCATCCGAAACACGCTTGCGTTTTGCTGCGTCTGGAAAAAGAAGCGCTGCCTGTGGCGCTGCACCTTTATCCGAGATCGTGACCACCACCATTTTCACCGGCCCTGCCGCCAGGACAGTATCCACTGCGGTGGTAATATCAGCAATCATCTGATCTATCTTTGCCTGCAATTCACGGTCACTTAATTGGCCGCTGTATATCTCCTTGTACGTTCCATTCACCAGATGGAAATCATTATCTCCAATCCAAAGAAACACGAGAGATACCTTTCCTTCCGCGACTTGTTGGGCCAATCCTGTATGTTGGCCGTCTGTAATCAAGGAACGGGCTCTGGCTCCGCTGCGCGCCCAGTTATATTCATAGCCAGTGCGACGAACTCCACCCCACTTGCCCCACCGCCCGAAATTCAAAGCGCGGTTCCTGGCGAGCTGTTCCATCCAGTTCAACGTTGTGGGCGCGTAATCCCCGCCGCGGTTGTCATTGGCCCTGTATTCGTCAGAATTACTGTCGCCCATAATGCCAATGCCTTCCGGGGAGGGTGGGATCATGGTACGTGGAGAGCTTGACGGCGGTATAACCGATGGTACAGATGATGCTACGGACGATGATATTGGCGATGGTACAGGCGCGGGTGTACTGCTGCTTTTCGGTATAAAATATCCAATGACAATACCCAGCAGAATCGCAAGGAAAATCATCGCGATGGCACGGGAAGTGGGGATGACTGCTCTCTCTCTCTTCATCTCTTTCTCATTATGGATCAGGCTCAGTAACCGGCATCCTTCAGCTCTCTAAGGATTTCATCTTCCAGCTCCTCCTCAGGGATTTCATCCACTTTTGCCAGTAGAGCCTTCTTGTGTTCCATAGATCTATCCACGGGTTTGTCCGCTTGTGATTTCATTTTGATCGCCAATACCTCTGTGGCCAGATAATACGTCAACGACTGGATCGATGGATGTTCGAACGTGAGCGTGGAAGGCAGGGAACGATCCAAACCCTTCTGCAAACGATTGCTCAGTTCCACCGCCATCAATGAATCGAGTCCGATGTCTGTGAATCCCTGACGGGGATTGGTCGGATGGGTTACATCCAGCCCCAGGACTTTATTGACTTCCTTTGTGACATACTCGAAAAGGAACTTAAACTGTTCTTCAGGCGGTGTATCCTTGAGCTGGTCAAGGAAGGACACACGTCCTTTTGTGTCCGTGGGTTCGGTTTTCTGCGAGTTTTTCTGGACGAGCAGGCGCAGAAGAGGGCGGATCGCCTCATTCCGCTGGCGATTGAGCTTTTGCCAATTCATCGGCAAGACAGCCATTTGAACAGCTTGCTGCTCGAGCAAGCGTTCCATAGCTCGCATCCCGTCTGCCGGCTTGATCAGGTCCATTCCCTGAACAGTCCAGCGGCGCTGATTTTGACTGCCCACCCTGGCGGCCATGCCTACCTCGGCCCAGGCTCCCCAGTTAATGCTCAAGACAGGTAATTCACAGATGTGCCGGTAGTGGGCCAAGCCATCGAGGAAGGCATTCGCCGCTGCATAATTGCTTTGACCTCCTGACCCGAGTAATGAGGCACCCGCAGAGAACAAAACGAAGAAATCAAGTGACGAATCCAGGGTCAGGGTATGCAAATTCCAGGCGCCATCCACTTTTGGAGCCATCACCATCCTAAAACGGGACCAGGTCTGGTCGAGCAGGATGCCATCATCAAGTACGCCAGCCGCATGGATGATGCCTCGCAGAGGCGGCATGTTGGCCTGAATGTGGCGCAGGATATTTTCCACCTGATCTCGTTTGGAAACATCTGCCTGTGCAATGTGAATATCGACTCCCTGTGCCTTGACCTCATCGACAAATCGCCGCGCGGCCTCCGATGGATCGCTGCGACCGATGAGTACCAGATGACGCGCACCTTGCTCCACCAGCCAACGCGCCGAGACCAGGCCCAGCCCGCCCAGTCCACCCGTGATCAGGTAGGTAGCATCTGCTCGCGGAGATGTCACTTCAGCGCCAGAGGAATTCTGCGTGATGACGATCTTGCCGGTATGTCTGGCTTGTGCCATGAACCGGAATGCATCCACCGACTTTTGGATCGGGAATACTTGTTGCGGGAGAGGTTTGAACCTGCCGCTTTCAAAGTCAGCTAATAGAGCCAGCAGCATTCTTTTGATGAGCAGGGGATCCTTATCCAGGATTTCGCCCAGATAAAGAATGAAATAAGCAATCCCGCTCTTCAATTGTTTCGCTTTTTCCGGATCCCATATATCCGTCTTGCCAATTTCGACAAAGCGGCCTGTTTCTTTTAGCACGGAGATGCTTTTCGGAATGAACTCGCCGGCCAGAGAATTCAGGACAATATCGATACCTTCACTATTCGTGATAGACATAATCTCATCGTGAAAGTCCAGGTTACGTGAATTCATTATGTGCTGCACGCCGAGCGATTTCAATAGATCGCGTTTTTCCGCGCTCCCTGCCGTACCAAAGATTTCAGCTCCCGCGCGCCGGGCAAGCTGCACTGCTGCCATTCCAACACCACCCGCTGCAGCGTGGATCAATACCCGGTCGCCTGCCTTCATGCCTGCCAGTTGGTTGAGCGCGTAATCGGCTGTGAGAAAGGCAATGGGGATTGTCGCAGCTTCTGTGAAACTCAGATTCGCCGGCTTGCGCACGACCCGTTCAACAGGGACAGTGACATAACTGCCAAAGCTATTGCTGGCGAGAGCGATCACCCCATCTCCGATCTGAAACTCGCTCACACCCTCACCGACCGCAACCACTTTTCCCGCGCATTCACTGCCAAGCGGACCGGCATCACCGGGATACATGCCGAGAACATTGAGCACATCACGGAAGTTCAATCCGGTGGCATAGACTTCAATTTCCACTTCACCCGGTCCGGCGGGTTTACGCTTCATGGGCTGTAAAGTTAAGTTATCCAGCACGCCACGTTCCGTGATCTGCAAGACAGCAGGCTCATTCTTTGAATTTGGTCGTGGGCCTTTCAATCCTCGCGCAAGGCGCGCCAGGTAGCGCGTATGACCGCGGAATGCGATCCGGTCCTCATCAGTGATTTCCCAGATCTCCTGAAAGAGTTCCGGGTGATTTATGTTTGAAGGATCCAGGTCGATCCGCACGCAATTCATCGCTGGCTGCTCCAGCGCAATCACATTGCCCAGCCCCCAGACTGTTGTCGAAACAGGATTTGTGTATGCGTCACCATTTACCGCTTGCGCTCCCTGTGTGACCAGCCAGAGGCGCGGCGCTCCTTCCAAACCGGCCAATGCCTGTACGAGATACAGCACGCTGCCGCAGGTCCGCTCTAGTGATGAAAGAATGTTGTCAAGATCCGTCTGCTCAGACAGCGGGCCCTTTGTGCTCCACAAATGGATGACGCCACGCAAAGACTCTCCTGCTTCTGCAGTTACTTCTGTCAACAATTGCTTGAAGTGGTCGGGCGTTGTCGGGTCCAGCTTCCATTGCCGCGAGCCGCTGCGCTCAAAGCCATCCCCTTCAAGGGCCAGGGAACAAGTCTCGCCCTGGGCTTCCAACTGTGCTGCAAGATTCAGTCCGATCCCGCTTTCATCGGCAAAGATCAGCCAGTTCCCCGGGCGATCCGGTTTGTGTGCAGATGAATTTCTGGGCTGTGCCAGCCACTCCACTTCATAGAACCAGTTGTCCACATTGACCTGCACCGGGCGCCGCAATGTTTCCTGATCGATCTGCTGGAGGAGCAGTTTGTTCACAGCCGCGAGCGCCTTCCCTGAATCATCGTAGATGACCAAATCACCAGTCAGTGTTTTGGAATCAGGGTGATCCTTTGTATGCAATTGGATATGGCAATGCACCGTACTTTCAATTCTGTCAAAGACCTGAATGCGTTGAATTCCAACGGGCACGTAAATGATGTTGTTTTCGGGGCTGTCCAGGTCGGTTGCGCCTGGCACGGCGACCCCGAGAAGCTGGAAGCAGGCATCCAGCAAGGCGGGGTGGATGGAATATTTGTCAGCATCCTCTATCACAGATATGGACAGCTTAATCCGTCCGAGCGCTTCGCCGTCCCTGCGCCAGATATCTTCGATGCCGCGGAAGGCGGGACCGTAATCCGCGCCGACGGTGGCTAAATGCTCATAGTACGCCTCAACAGGCATCGGCTGGGAAAGACCGAGTCGCACTTCATCCAGAGAAATGGCAGTGGGCACGTCGTGGGTTTGTTGAGAGCGGATCCTGCCGTTGGCATGCAGCCTC
>DASTJG010000433.1:0-4128 GCA_035716785.1 Anaerolineales bacterium | reverse complement strand
GTGAAAATGGATTTGCCTTCCCCGTATTCGATCAATTCCCCCTGCAGGAAGAACGCCGCGTAATCAGCGGTGCGTCCTGCCTGCTGCACGGAATGAGGCACGAGAATGATGGTGTATTCCTTCTTGAGTTCCTGTAATGCGAATTCCACCTTGCCGGTCGAGATGGGGTCGAGACCTGAGGTCGGTTCGTCGAGCAGGATGATCTCGGGCTGCTGGGCGAGAGAACGTGCCAGACATAAGCGCTGCTGCTGCCCGCCCGAGAGGGCGATGGCGGGGTCATCGAGGCGGTCTTTGACCTCCTCCCATAACGCGGCCAGCTTCAGGCTGCGTTCGACCGCTTCATCCAGCTTCGACCTGCGTTTCTCGCCTGCCAGTTCCAAACCATAGGTCAGGTTGCCGCGAATGCTCAATGGCAGAACGACCGGACGCGCAAAGACCATTCCAACTCTGCGGCGCAAAGTGATGACATCTACGTCCGGATCGAGGATGTTTTTGCCGTCAATAAGGATGCGACCCGAAGCGGCTTTTACTTCCGTGAGATCGTTCAATCGATTGAGACAGCGCAGCAACGTGGACTTGCCACCTCCGGCCGGACCAAAGAGGACGGTCACCGCTTTTTCGGGAACGTTCAGGCTGATATCCCGCAGTGATTCGGTTCCATCGGCATATTGGATGGAGAGGTTTTCGATAACAATCTTATCTACCATTGCCGTTTTGCCCTCGCACGCGAACGGATGATCGTCGCAATCAAGTTCATACCTAATACGAAGACCAGCAGGACCAGGGCTGTGCCATACTGGATGCGGATGGGCATTTCAGGGACCTGGGTGGAAATCACAAAAAGATGATAGGGCAATGCCATCGTAGCATCGAAGGGGGAGTGCGGCAGTCGCGGCAGGAAGAACGCGGCGCCTGTGAAGAGGATAGGAGCAGTCTCCCCGGCGGCACGTTCCAGTCCGAGGATCACACCGGTGAGAATGCCAGGCAATGCTTCCTTCAAGACGATACGGCGGATCGTTTGCCAGCGGGTGGCGCCCAGCGAGATGCTGACCGTGCGGAAGGCCTGAGGCACCGAGCGCAGGGATTCTTCTGCCGTGCTGATGATGACGGGCAGGGTCATGATCGAAAGAGTCAAAGATGCGGCGAGGATGGACGTACCGAAATTCAGGAAGATGACAAAGAGTCCCAGACCGAACAGACCATAGACGACCGATGGAATGCCGGCCAGGTTGATGATCGCGATCCGGATCGTGCGCGTGAGAGGCGTGTCCGAAGCATACTCAGAAAGATAGATCGCCGCCGCGATGCCGAGCGGAACCGAGAAAATGGCTGTGCCGAGCGTGAGATAGAGCGTGCCAATGATCGCCGGCAGGATCCCGCCCGCGCGCATCCCGTCGTGTGGAAAACCTGTCAGGAACTCAAGCGAGACCGCCGGTAGTCCCTGGGCAAATATGTAAATGACCACCGCAATAATGGGAATGACCGTTGCAAACGCCATCAGGGTAATGGCAATAAAACCAATCCGCTGCGAAAGGTGACGATTGATGGAAAGTGCACGTTTCACGACAATATCCTCTCGGCGCGTTTCTTGGTGCGGAAGACCACCGATGACGCGGCAATGTTGACTCCCAGCGAGATCAGGAACAGGACCATACCGATAAAGAACAGGACGTGATAGTGCGTACTGCCGCTTGCGACTTCACCCATTTCCGCCGCGATGGTCGCAGTCATGGTGCGGACCGGGGAAAACATACTGCCCAGTTTTAGCGCGAGCACAGGGGCGTTCCCGGTCACCATCATCACGGTCATGGTTTCACCGATGGCGCGTCCGATGCCGAGCATGATCGCGGTCAATACGCCGGAGCGCGCCGCGGGGAATGTCACCCGCCAGATCGTCTGCCAGCGCGTGGCACCCAGCGCCCAGGCGCCTTCACGATAGGCGCGCGGCACGGCATCGAGCGCATCCTCTGCCACCGACACTACCGTAGGCACCGCGATCCCGCCAAGGAGGATGGAACCTGTCAGGGCAGTCAGACCCGTTGGCAGGTCTAGAAAAACGCGCAGAAAGGGAGAGAGCAGAAGAATTCCAAGAAATCCAAGCACCACAGATGGCAGCCCGCCCAATAGCTCAACGAGAGGCTTGAGGATTTCACGCATCCAGCGTGGCGCGATTTCAGAGATATACACCGCTGTCCCAATTCCGAAGGGAACGGCAACCAGGGTCGCGCCAAGGGTCACGATCAGTGAACCGGTGATGAGCGGCAGAATTCCATAATATTCTTCGATGGGATACCAGCGAACGCTGAGAAGTGAAGTGAGGTCTGCCTGCCAAAAAGTAGGGATGCCTTCACGCACAAGAAAGAAAAAGATGAGCGCAACAAAGAGGATGGCTGAATACCCCGAAGCCTTGATCAGACGCGTGATCACGAATTCATGCCAGTTAAGAGATTTTTCCATACTGCCTCATTCGTTATTCACCGGTACAAAGCCAAGTTCGGCAACGATCTCCTGCGCCTGCGCGGAAAGGATCCAGTCGAGATACTCTTTGACAGTCCCGGTAGGTTCGCCGTCCGTATACATGTAAAGGTCACGCGCGATGGCATAGGTTTTATCGTTCACCGTTGGAATGGATGGCAGCACATAGGCGCCGCCTTCCCGCTCCGCGATGGCGATCATCTTCAGGTCTTTGGGCACATAGCCAAGACCATCATAGCCGATGGCATTCGGGTTTTGGCGCACTTCGGCGATGATGCCTTCGGAAGAAGGGAGCAATAGTGTATCCATGGAAAAAAGAGTCTTATCTTCGCTGTTCCCCAGGCGCAGAACCGTTTCCAGGAAATAGACATGCGTGCCTGAATTCGTTTCCCGTGAGAGGCGTACGATCGGGCGGTCTTCTCCACCGACCTCGGACCAATTTGTGATCTTCCCGCTGTAAATATCTGAGATCTGTTTCAGGGTTAGTTGGCTGACGGGATTTTCGGGATTGACAATGACCGCGATCGCGTCACGCGCGATGATATGTTCCACCGGCTCGACGCCATTTTTCTGCGCCTCAGCAACTTCCTCCTCTTTGATCTGGCGGGAGGCGTTGGCGATGTCCACAGTCCCGTTGATGAGCGAGGCGAGTCCCGTCCCGGACCCTCCGCCGGTCACCGAGATGCGGACCTCCGGGTGGTCGCTCTGATACTGCTCTGCCCAGGCGAGCGCCAGGTTGACGATGGTATCCGAGCCTTTATTTTCGATGTAGGAAGCGGGAGTGGAGTTGGTGTCTGTATTGTTAGAAGAGCAGGCTGTCAGCAAAAAAAGAGAAAGGACGAAGGGAATGATCAGTCGTTTCATCGGGGCGAATTATAAGGCATTTGTCTATGCTGAGAGGAAAATTCATGCGGCGACAATACAAGGACTGCTTAGGTGACAAAAGTAATGACATCCATCATTTGACCCACAGACGGCTTATGTAATAACATAACCCTAACAATTTAACTGTCATCGGAGGCACCATGTTTGGTTTTCTGGAGATTCTGGGCGGGTTGGCTCTGTTCTTGTATGGCATTCGAATGCTCAATGCCGGAATGGAAAAACTGACAGGGGAACAGATCCAAAAATGGCTCGAGCGGATGACCAGAAGTCGTCTTCGGAGTGCCTTGTTTGGCACGATCGCGACAGCCCTGATCCATAGCAGCGGCCTGTTGATGGTGATGATGATCGGGATGATCAATGCCAACCTGATGACGGTGGAACAAACGATCGGGGTGATCATCGGTCAGGAGATTGGCACCACGCTGACGGCCCAGATCGTTGCCTTCAAGATTGGGAATTTCAATATGGTGTTTGTCGTACTGGGGGTCATTATTTTTGAGTTCTTCCAGCATCGTGACTGGAAAAAATATGGAGAGATCAGCTTCGGCATTGGAATTGTATTCCTGGGAATGACCCTGATGTCCGGGGCATTGACGGAGTTGGTGAAGATAGGCTGGGTGGCAGATGGTCTGGTAATCATGGGGCAATTCCCTCTGGCAGCAGTGTTAGCAGGGTTGATCATGACCGCGACCGTTCAAAGCAGCACGGCTGTGACCAGCGTGACGGTAGCCATGGGGATGAGTCAGGTCATCACTCTGGACGGGGCCG
>DASTJG010000432.1:0-2762 GCA_035716785.1 Anaerolineales bacterium | reverse complement strand
CGCGACGAAGCCCGCACGGATCTGCCTGTTGCACCGCCGTCACAATGGGTGCAGATCGTTGCGTCAGCTCACGCCACGCGCGGCGAGTGCACGATCCGCCTGGTGTCGGATGCCAATGCCGGCAACTGGACGAACTACGATGACATCGAGCTCGTTCCCGGGCGGACCGAACTCCCCATCCGCGGTGCAGATGTCTCCAGCCTGAAGAAGTCTGAAGACTTCGGCGGTGTCTATCGCACCGAGAGTGGCAAAGAGCGCGATGCCCTGCGCATCCTCAATTCGTACGGCATGAACTGGGCGCGCCTGCGCGTCTGGCTCGATCCGGCCGATGGCTATCACGACAAGCAAGAATTGTTGGAGATGGCGAAGCGCGTCAAGAAGAATCACATGCAGTTGCTGGTCGATCTTCACTATTCGGACACGTGGGCTGACCCCGGTCATCAAACCAAACCTGCTGCCTGGCAAAGCTACACGGTCGAAGAACTCACGCAGGCCGTCTATGACCACACCTATGATGTCTGCATGAGCTTGAAGAGGCAGCACACCCCGCCAGCCATGATCCAGATCGGCAACGAGCTGAATGCCGGGATGCTCTGGCCCGATGGGCACACCTGGGACCCGCCCAACTGGGATAACCTGGCGCAGTTCCTCACCGCCGGCTACAACGCGGTCAAGGACTGCTCCCCAAAGACGAAAGTGATGATCCATCTTGCCAATGGCGGTGACAACGGACTATATCGTTGGTGGTTCGACAGCATCACATCACGCGGCGTGCCGTTCGATGTCATTGGTGTTTCGTTCTATTCCTACTGGCATGGCTCCCTGGCAGACCTGCAATCCAACCTCAACGACATCACTGCGCGCTACGATAAAGACGTGATCGTGGTGGAAACAGCTTACCCGTTCACGCTCGCGGATGACGATGGCTGGGAGAACATCATCGATCTCGAGAGCGAGCTGACTGCCGGGTATCCGGCCACCCCGGAGGGACAGACTGCCATGCTGCGTGACATCGTGTCCATCGTGCGCGCCGTGCCGAACGGACGCGGCCTGGGCGTCTTCTACTGGGATGCCACCTGGACCGGAGTCCCCGGCAATGGCTGGGACCCGGCCGATCCCAGCTCGGGAAACGCCTGGGAGAATCAGGCGCTGTTCGATTTCAATGACATGCCCGTTCCCGCATTGCGTGAATTCAAGTCGAAACATTAGTCGTCAAATACATGGCTCCTCATAAAAATCCTGAAGCAGGACAGACACAGCCAGGCGGCCGCGCAAGCGTGCCGCCTGGCGCACGTGTCGCGCTGGTTGTGCGAGGCGCGGATATTTCGAGTTTGAAGAAATCGGAGGATATGGGCAGCATCTATGCCTACGAAGATGGCAGGCAAGCCGACGCGCTCGAGATCCTGCATGATCATGGTTTGAACTATGCGCGCATCCGCGTGTGGGTCAATTCGCCGGATGGTTATCACGGCAAATCCCAACTACTGGAAATGGCAAAACGGCTCAAGCAGAAAGACATCAAGCTGCTTGTCGATTTTCATTACGCCGACAGTTGGGCTGACCCTGGCAAACAACCCAAGCCCGCAGCCTGGAAAGACCTGGATTTCAAAGGACTCAAACAGGCCTTGTACGATCATACCTGCGACGTGTGCAACGGCTTGAAGGAACAAGGCACACCACCGGATATGGTCCAGATCGGCAATGAGATCACGAATGGCATTTTGTGGCCCGAGGGCAGGAACGATCAAAGCTTCGACAACCTGGCTGCCCTGCTCAAAGAAGGCTATCGCGCTGTCAAGGATTGTTCACCCGAGACGCGGGTTATGCTGCAGCTGGATAACGGCTGCAAGAACGAGATGTACCGCTGGTGGTTCGACAGCATCCTTGAGCGTGAAGTACCCTTCGACCTGATCGGCGCATCCTACTATCCCTACTGGCATGGGACACTCGCCGATCTGCAGAACAACTTAAACGACATCGCCATACGCTATGGCAAGGACATCATCGTCGTCGAAACTGCCTACCCATTTGCGTCGGGGAATCCTGAAAACAAAGGGGATCTCGTCTCTTTCGAAGAGTATCCCGGTTATCCGTTCACGCCTGAAGGTCAGGCATGCATGCTTGCGGATGTGATCGACATCGTCCGCGCCGTGCCGAACGGTCGCGGTCTCGGCGTGATGTGGTGGGACGCGACATGGATCGGCATATCCGGCAACGGTTGGGACCCGTCCGATCCCGCATCCCCTAACAACTGGGAAAATCAGGCATTGTTCGATTTCAAGCACCGCGCCCTGCCCGCGCTGAACCTATTCAACCAACCTTAAAACATGAACAATCCATTCATCACTCACATTCCACATTTCATTTACGGCGGTGATTACAACCCCGACCAGTGGCCCGAAGAAACCTGGCTGGAGGACGCGCACCTCATGCGCGAGGCAGGGGTCAATCTCGTTTCACTGGGAATTTTCTCCTGGGCAAAACTGGAACCGCGCTCCGGCGAGTACGACTTCGGCTGGCTCGACCGTTTGATGGACCTGCTCCACGAGCATGACGTCAGCGTCAACCTGGCGACGCCGACCGCCTCCCCGCCGCCCTGGCTGGTCTACGACCATCTTGAGGTCCTGCCCGTTACCGCGGAAGGAACAAAGTTATGGCACGGCTCGCGGCGCCACTATTGCCCACACAGTTCCGCCTATCACGAGCATGCACGCAATATCGTGACCAAACTTGCGGAGCGTTACGCAAAGCATCCCGCCCTC
>DASTJG010000431.1:0-11219 GCA_035716785.1 Anaerolineales bacterium | reverse complement strand
CCACCTCCGTGAGCAGGCCCAATTCTGTCAGTGCCTCCATCACTTTTTGGACGGCGCCGCCTTTGACAATCACTGTGGTGGGACTTAACACCTCGCCCAGGAATTTGGACGCTTTCGATTTACGCATCTCTTCCAGGACCTCGGGCTTGCTCACCTTTAAAATGACCTGGGTCTGCACCCGCGCTTCGGTCCCGTTCGCTTCCCAGCGTTTGAGGGCCTTGACCAGCGAGGGCGGCGCCCCGGCATCGGAATATTTTCCCAGCAATGCCAGCAGATGCTCGACCTTCAATCCCTGCTCCTTGGCTTTTGCCAGCGAGTTGGTTGAGATGCGATAGCGGTAAACCTCTTCCCTGGGGTCGTCCCATTCGCAGAACCTCGAAACCTGATAACGAACCACACGCGGTGCATTGCGCGGAATGGATATTTTCCCGCCTGAAGAAATAGCGATTTTTCCTCTCTCTTCCTTTTCGCCATCGAAAGAGGAAAGACGGAAAGAAGTAGGTTCCGCCGCGCCGTCCGCGACACACAAGTCGACCTGCCCAAGCCAGTGCAGGATATTCGTGATGAAATATTTGACCAGAGCGCCATCCACCTGGTCCCACGAGGCAAAGCCGCGCAGATATTGCTCATCGGAGAGACGCTTGATGAACCAGGAGTCGTAATCGCCGGCGGGACGCTGGAAGTCCGCATACTTTTGTTTGATGTCGCGGACGAAGGCATTAAGACTCCACCATTTGCCTTCCGGGATGGCATCCAACAAATTTAGCAGAAACTCTCTGGTTTCCTGCGGCTGGTTTTTCCACTCGCCCTCACAAATAATTCCCGGCATCAGGCGCAATTCGTTGAAGGAGTCACTCTCCACCCACGCGTTTTGGAGGGCAGCCAGCGCTTCGGCACGCGGTGCTTCCAGAAACGATTTGACAGGCTCCGGCTGTGGCGCAGAGCCTTTGATCAGTTTTGCCGACCGCAGCAAGGCTTGAATGACTTTTAGCGGTACTTTTGTTTCAGGAGGTTCGATGCCCAGGCGTAAGGCTGCCAGCAATGTTGTTGCATCATCCAGGATGAGATCATTGGCCGGGATCTCTTTTCCCTTTTCACCGGGGGAGGCGGCGCGCCCCAGGGGCTCCGCATTCTTGCTTTCCTCTTTCACATCTTCTCCACCATTTTCACGGTCCAAAAGAGAAAGCAGGTCATCAGGGATGTAAGCAAACTCCTGCGGTCCCTTTTGCGTATCGAAAAACGCGCGTGCCAGAAGCCCGCGGTAATACAGAACTTCTGCTGGTGATGTCGGTTTGAGATAAAGCTTTTCCCGATCGCGTTTACCCGCGCCTGCCTCACGGATGTCGCCGTACTTGCGTGTGAAGGTAGGCCAGGGGATGCGCCCGCCCGAGTTGATGAGGGCGGTAATGGCGGAATCCGCTTCGGGGGAGAGAGAGTCGACAATCTCGGCGAACAGGTCCGGTTTGAGGATGGCAGCGCATAGCTCTTCCAGCGCCCCATCCGCGTTAATCGCCTTAAGTTCGATCCCCCAGAGTTCTGCAATAATATGCAGATGTCCGATGTCTTGTTTAAGCAGGGAGTGAAACAGATCAGGCATGGAAGGAAGTATAAAGTCAGCAGGTAGTCAAGTACACACGTATTGTACCTGTCTACCTGTTGACCTGTCTACTTGCTTACTTATTTACCCTCGCACAACCTTCAACGCATTGGGCAAAATCTCAAAACTGGCTTTGCGGACATTCGTGCCAAAGCCGGAATAGATTTCCCCATCAGTATGGATGTACATCGGGCGGTCGGATATGATGCTCATCTTTTTGCACGAACCGATCGTTACCTGTTTGAAGCGCCCATGCGTTCCCTTCATCACTTCAGGGAGCAGCCGGAACATCATCGGGCGGCTGACGTGCCTGATCATCGCGTAATGCAAGATGCCGTCGTCGACTTTTGCTTCGGGCGCAAGCATGAACCCCCCGCCCTCACGCGGACCATTGCACAGCGTGAGCAGCAAATTGCGCTGTTCCCATTTCCTATCTTCGGTTTCGATCTGCATCGTCATGGAATTATGGTTAAGAATAATCGTCTGGATCACTGCGGCAAGATAGATCAGAAAGCCGCGCAGCAGCGGGAGTTGGTGTGAACGGATCGTCACAACTGTATCAAAGCCGATGCCCATCGTATTATCAAAATATTCCTGTTTTCCGTGTTCATCGATCATCACGCCAAGATCTACTGTGGAGGTTTCCCCATCCAGAGCGCGGCGGAGCGCGTCGGCAGGGTTTGTCGGTGTGCCGATGGCGTGCGAAAAATCGTTGCCCGAGCCGGCAGGGACCACGCCAAGGATCGGACGTATTCTTTCAGGGACTTTCATTAACCCATTGACGACTTCATGAACCGTGCCATCGCCTCCCATGGCAATGACCTTGTCATAATGGTGTATTCCGGCTTCTCTTGCCAGATCGATGGCGTGGCCGGGATACACCGTGCCGGTCCACTCGATGCCTCCGTGCTGTTCGGTGATCGAGCGCAGGTCACGTGCGATGCGCCAGGCGTTGCCCATATCTGCCATCGGGTTCAGGATGATTTTGACTTTGCGCTGCATGATGAGTTCTCCAAAAAAATATCACCCTGAGTGGCGCCCTGACGCCGCGAAGGGTCTCTAACATTGTTTCAGAGACTCTTCGGGCAAAGAACGCCCTCACACCGCCCCGGTGCCCCTCCGGGGGAGTGACATATTTATGAGCATTGTAACCCCTGCAAAATCAATTGGATACTTTATTCCTGCCGGACTTGATGTACGGGCAGCGGCCCCGTGATCCCATGTGCGACTTCAAAGGTGCCCCGCTTGTATTTCTTGGCACGATAAAGAGCTGCATCCGCGGCGCGCAGCAGGTCCGGTCCGCTGTGGGCATGGACAGGAAACAGGGCAATCCCTCCGGAGATGCCAAGATTAAGTCGCTTGCCGTCAGGGAGGCGGTATTTGAATTTCTTCATCCCCTCCGTGATTTTTTCAGCGACGATCTGGACGGATGACATCTCGGTCTGGCTCAGGATCAGGGTCAGCTCATCGCCGCCATAGCGCGCCAGAAAGTCTGTTGTGCGGACACCGCGCGCCATCTGGCTGAAGACCAATCGCAGCACATCATCGCCAATCGAATGTCCATAGGTGTCGTTCACGGCTTTGAAGCCATCGAGGTCCATCATGATGACTGCAAAGGAGTAGGCATTTCGGCGTGCTGCCGAGACTTCCTCCTCGAGACGTTCATCCAATGCCCGGCGGTTGGGCAGTCCGGTCAATGTATCGCTGTATGCCTGCCGGCTGATCATTTGGTGCAGACTGGCATTGGAGATCGCCACTGCCGCCTGGTCGGAGAGCAAGCTGAGCAGCCGCAACTCAGAAGACGAAAACCCTCCGATTGTGGAGCGCGATAAATTCATCACACCCACAACCGTATCGCCCACCTTCAAAGGGATACCGATGATGGAGCCGCTCCAATGTGCAGGCACATTCTGAAACATTGGATGATTCTTCATGTCTTCGACGATCACTAACTGACCTCCGCGCGCCACCGTATTGGTCAGTCCATTGGACCTGGGCTTTGCCCAGGGCCGATTGCGGGTGCCATCGGCAGTCAGGGCAGATCCAAAGGATAGTTTGTGATTTTTATAGAGAAAAATGTTGACGTCGCGGGTGTTGTCGATCAGACGCATGGCCTCTGAAACCACCGCATCGAGCACATCGGGCAGGTCGAGACTGGAAGTGAGATTGATGCTCAATTTCTTGAGCGCGTCCAGTTCAGCGGTTTGCTGCCTGAGCATGGCAAGCAATGCCCGTTGGTTGATCAATTCGCAGGCGATGGCTTCCATGCTGTTGGCATCGCCGGGGGATAATTTCTCCAGAGAAGCGGTGAGAATGTCCAGCAATTTGAGAAGTGATTCTCTGTCGCTTGGAGATACGCTATCCTGCTCCAAAATATATCGTGCCTCGGTGAGAATGTTCAGTCTGAGATTGTCCATGCTTATTTAGTCGCGCATTTAATCACGACTTGCTAAAACTTTAACTGGCTCTTTTGTCCTACCCAATGTAGTCTATTTGTGATTATAACGACTCCCTCGCAGTAAATTATTGCACGCGCGTTACAGCCCGTTTTCTTCTGGACTATACAACATCCTGACGATTTCGGCGTCCGTCGGGCAATCCCAGGGGGATATGTTAGAATCTACCCGCCCGTAATCGGAGGATATCGTGTCAAACTACCCTAAACCTGTCACCGCTACACCGCTGAATCCCCGCCGACGCGGGATCGTCATTGGCGCATCCGACGGGATCGGAGCAGCATTGGCCCGACAGCTTGCTCATGAAGGATATACACTTGCCCTGCTGGCTCGCCGCAAGGACAAGCTTGAAGCAGTTTGTAATGAGATCAACCGAACAGCGAATGAAAACCGCGCCCGCGCTTATATCCATGATGTAGCTGAATACGAAAAAGTTCCAGAACTTCTGCGCGGGATCGTTGCCGACCTCGGCGGGCTGGATCTGGTTGTATTTGTTGCCGGTGTGAACTATCCACCCGGCGGAATGGATAAATATAACTTTGCGAATGACCGCGCGATGATCGAGGTCAATCTGATCGGCGCCATGGCCTGGCTGAGTCCTGTCGCTGAAATGTTCCAGGCTGCAAAAGCGGGACAGATCGTCGGCATCGGTTCTGTTGCAGGGGATCGTGGTCGTGTAGGCAATCCCGGTTACAACACCTCGAAGGCTGGGCTGGCCACATATCTCGAGGCGCTGCGTAATCGTCTCACCCGTCATGGTGTCAATGTGCTAACCGTCAAGCCTGGTTTTGTCGAAACAGCGATGGTCAAGGCGGCCCAGGGACCGACGCCATTCATGATCCCGGTTGAAAAAGCGGCTGACGATATCTGGAATGCCATGCAGAAACGCAGGCAGACGATTTACACCCCCTCCATCTGGCGCTGGATCATGCTGGCGATCCGGCATACTCCATCGTTCATTTTTCGAAGGTTGTCATTTTAGTTTTGGAGTCAGCCAGCTCGCTGGCGTAGTTTCAGGAGCAAGCTCCTGGACTCCAAATTTCATCCCCATGGAAGCAAACATGTCTCTTTCTCTCAACAACTTCACACAACTTGAAAACTTTGGGCACTCTCTCCGTGCCCCCTCCTATCGTTTCCGTCCCACCCGCGCGGAAGAGATCTTTGAGACCTTCTGCCTGGCAGAGAAAAACGGGCTGACCGTCACGGCGCGCGGCGCCGGAAAAAGCTATAACGACGCGGCGCTGAACGGCGGCGGCATCATGCTGGACCTGACAGGCATGGATCAGATCCTCGAATGGGATCCAGCCTCCGGCGTGGTGCGCTGCGAACCGGGCGTCACCCTGGAGAAATTGTGGCAGCACGTCGAACCGCATGGCTGGTGGCCGCCCGTCGTCTCAGGCACGATGAAGACCACGTTGGGTGGCTGTCTCGGCGCGAACATCCACGGCAAAAATAATTTCCAAAAAGGGACGATTGGCGAGCATGTGCTTGAATTCACCGCAATGCTGCCAACCGGTGAGCCGGTTACCTGCACACCCGAAAAGAACGCAGATTTGTTCTACGCGATGATCAGCGGACTGGGGATGCTCGGGGTATTCACGTCCATCACAATGAAGATGAAGCGTATCTATTCGGGGCTGATGTCTGTGGATGCGCGCCCGGTGCGCAATCTCGATGAGCACTTGCGCGACCTGCTCGAGAATGCTCCCCACAACGATTATATTGTCGGCTGGATGGATACTACTACGGGAGGCAAGAGCCTCGGCCGCGGGCAGATCCATGCTGCGAACAACCTGAAGGAAGGTGAAGACCCGAACCCGCAGGAAACGATGCGCCTGGAAAACCAGACTCTTCCGCCGCGCATTTTTGGTGTATTTCCAAAATCCATGCTGCACTACTTCATGGGCCCCTTCATGATCAACATCGGTGTGTGGGGAGTCAATACTGCAAAGTACATCGCATCGTTGCCGAAGCATACATTCAGACAATCTCATGCCGCATTCCATTTCCTGCTCGATTATGTCCCGAACTGGGAGTTGTCATACGGGCGCGGCGGGTTGATCCAGTACCAATCGTTCCTGCCGAAGGAAACTGCCGAAGCAGCCTGGCATGAGATGATCGAACTTTCGCTTCGACGCGGGCTGCCATCCTATTTGGGAGTCACCAAGCGTCATCGCCCCGATAAATTCCTGCTGACCCATGCTGTCGATGGCTTCTCGCTGGCAATGGATTTCAAAGTGACCGATGGCCGGCGTGCCAGGTTGAGCCAGATGCTGCAGGAGTTCGATCAGATAGTCCTAAAAGCCGGTGGGCGCTTCTATTTTGCCAAGAACAGCGAAACCTCGGCAGCTTCGGCACGCGCCTTTCTGGGCGCAGAAACAGTAGCAAAATTCAAGGAAATCAAGAAACGCTGCGACCCCAACAATTTACTGGAATCTGATTTATTTAGAAGGATATTTGAATAGAGAGCTTTGGCAGAACATTATGATTTGATCGTTATTGGTGCCGGTCCCGCGGGAGAAAAGGGTGCAGCGAAAGCCGCTCAGCATGGAAAGCGAGTCGCGCTGATCGAGCGCGCTCCTTTTCTGGGCGGTGCGGGTATTAATACCGGAACGGTCCCTTCGAAGACATTGCGCGAATCCGCCCTGTATTTTTCAGGACTGCGCCAGCGCGGCCTGTATGGGATCGACTATTCGCTCAAAGAGAATTTAAGCATTAAGGACTTCATGTTCCGTGAACGCACGGTGGTCCGAAAAGAACGCAGGATGATCGCGGAACATCTCAATGAGCACAATATTTCCCTCATTCAGGGAGAAGGCTCCCTGAGGGATGAGCACAAGGTTTTGGTTAAGTCATCCGATGGGTGGCAGGAACTCTACGGCGACATCATCCTCATTGCGACAGGCTCAGCGCCGTACCATCCGCCCGGGATCTCCTTTGACGGTGAGTTGATCTTTGATTCAGACACCATTCTGAATATGAAGCGCATTCCCAAGACGATGGTTGTGGTGGGCGGCGGGGTGATCGGCACGGAATATGCGTCCATCTTCGCGGTGCTTGGCGTCCGGGTGACATTGATCGAGCCGAAGGGGCGAATTGTTTCGTTTGTCGATTCAGAGATTGGTCAGCGCCTGACGGATCAATTATTAAAACTGGGGATCGATTTTATTTTCGATGACCGCATGACTTCCATGGAGGCGCGCGGGGATCACGTCCGTTTGACCCTGGAAAAAGGCGGCGAGCACGATTTCGAGGTCGCTCTGGTCGCGGCGGGCAGGCAAAGCAACATCCAGGGGCTGGGGCTGGAACAGGTCGGTATCGAGACGGGAAAACGGGGATTGATCTTCGTCGATGAAAATTACCGGACGAGCGTCCCAAACATTTATGCAGCCGGCGATGTGATCGGCTTCCCCGCCCTCGCCTCCACTTCGATGGAGCAGGCACGGGCCGCGATCGTGGATGCTTTCGACTTGAAATATAAGGAACGTGTTGCCCCGTTCCTGCCGTTGGCAGTCTATGCGATCCCTGAGGTTTCAGGAATTGGCTTGACGGAAGATGAATGCCGGGAACGGAAGATCCCCTATCTTGTTGGACGGGCCTATTACGAAGAGAACGCACGCGGACAGATCGTCGGCGATATGAGCGGGATGATCAAGCTTGTCTTTTCGCTAAAAGATAAAAAACTTCTGGGGGCTCATATTATTGGCGAACAGGCCTCTGAATTGATCCATATTGCCTCCCATGTGATGTTGAGGGGCGATCCTATCGACGCGTTCATCGATGCCGTCTATAACTATCCCACGTTATCTGATTCCTATCAATACGCTGCGTATGATGGATTGGCAAATCATGCCAGGTGGTTCGAGACGAACGAAAAATGATTGTGGAAGTTCTCGATCTTGGTTTGATCGAATACGAGCGTGCCTGGAAATTACAGGACGAGTACGCCCTTGAAATCGCCGAGGGAAAGCGCCCACCGACACTCTTATTGCTTGAACACCCTCACGTTTATACATTTGGCCGGCGCGGGAAACAGGAGAATCTCCTCTGGGGCGAATCCCAATTGAAAGAAAAAGGGATCGCCATCCACTGGGTGGATCGCGGCGGCGACGTCACCTATCACGGGCCGGGGCAGCTGGTTGGGTATCCGCTAATTCCCCTGTTTCCCCTCTCCCGATCTCGCGCTGAGCGGAGCGAGCCGCTGGTCGAGCGCAGTCGAAGCGGGGGTGAGGGTGAGACTCACATCCCTCAAGCCGACTACGTTGGCTACATCCGCAAGCTGGAGAAAACGCTCATCGTCGCGTTGGCGCGGCTTGGGCTCGCGGCAGGCCAGAGATCCGGCTTGACCGGCGTGTGGATCCAGGCAGATGTCCACTCACGTTGCCCGCGCTGCAAGCCGGAGGATCGCAAGAAGCCGGCCAAGATCGCGGCGATCGGCGTCAAGGTGGACGCGCGCGGGATCTCGCGTCACGGTTTCGCTCTGAACGTGAATCCCGATATGGATTACTGGGAGGGGATCATCGCCTGCGGTTTGCAGGATGAGCCGGTCGTCTCGCTCGCCGATCTGTTCCCGGAGCCGCCGTCGATGGAGCGCGTCAAACAGGAAGTGATCGCTGCTTTTCGCGAGGTGTTTGGTTATCAATAAAAAGGTGACTGTCACCTTTAACGTACACCCTTTTTAGAGGTGAAAATATGACGACTGTTCCTCGGTCAAACCTTAGTCGTAGAGATTTTTTGAAGCTTGCAGCTACTTTCGCAGCGACCTCTGCCGCAACGGCCTGCGCACCTGACGCAACCCTGAACCCAACTCAGTCCGTGATGCCTGTCGTCCCGACCGGTGCGCCGCCTGAGCCGGCGCGAGGCGTGCCATCAGTAGAATTGGGGATCATCACCTTGAACCGCATGGGCTTCGGTCCGCGTCCTGGGGACCTCGAAGCCTTCACTGCTCTGGGCGCAACAGATGATGAACGTCTGCGCGCGTACGTGGCACAACAGCTCAATCCTGAATCGATCGACGACAGTGTGTTCGAAGAGCGTTATGCCGCAGCGGGCTTCCAAACCTTGCACAAAACGCAGGATGAGCTTTACTTCGATCATATCGCCAATAACCAATATGACTCGAACGATGATGCCTACTGGGACTGGTACAGCAAGCCCGCCTACGAGTTGGTAGACGCGACGTTCCTGCGCGCCGTTTACAGCAAGAAGCAGCTCGTCGAAGTGCTGGCGGATTTCTGGCACAACCATTTCAACGTTTATTTCTGGCAGGATGACGGGGTACCTTTGCTCGTTTCGTACAATCGTGATATTTTGCGGGCCCACATGCTCGGGAACTTCAGACAAATGCTCGAAGCGGTGGCGATGCATCCATCCATGTTGTACTACCTGAACCAAAACAACAGCTCGGATGCCGGTCCCAACGAGAACTTCGCACGCGAGCTGTTCGAGTTGCACACGTTGGGAGCGGAGAATTATCTGGGGGTGCGGGACCCGAACACCGTCGAGAAAGACGCGAGTGGCAGCGCGATTGGTTACGTGGATAACGATGTTTACGAAGCAGCGCGGGCCTTCACCGGTTGGCGCGTCGACGATGATCTCGGCAACTATGAAGATGGCATCGAGAAAACGGGACGGTTTGTTTACTACAAACCCTGGCATGATCGTTTCAACAAATTGATCCTCGGGAAATATATTCCTGCTGACCAGCCCGATATGCAGGATGGACGCGATGTGCTGGACCTGCTTGCGAATCACCCCGGGACGGCGCGTCACATTGCCCGCAAGCTTGCCCGCCGCTTCATCTCGGACGCACCGCCTGATTCCGTTGTGGCAGCCGCCGCGGCGACCTTTATGGAACATCGTTCCGCACCCGACCAGCTCAAACGCGTGGTCGAGACGATCCTGCTCTCGCCCGAATTCCGCCAGACGTGGGGACAGAAGATCAAACGTCCGTTCGAAGCCGCGGTCTCGATGCTGCGCGTGCTCAACTCTGATTTCACGAGTCTTCCCGGCGGCATCCCGTGGCTGTGTTCAATGATGGGACAGCCGGTCTTCGAGCGCCGCTCGCCGGATGGCTACCCGGATGTGAAAGAAGCCTGGGCGAACTCTATGTCGTTTTTATTCCGCTGGAACTTTGCGGTTGGTATTTCTGAAAACTGGATGGACGATGAAGAGCAGCAGCGTTCGATCAAAACCGATATTCTCGGGCAGACTCCAGCCGAGCTGCGTACAGCCGAAGCCCTCGCTGATTTTTGGATCCCGCGCCTGCTCAACCGCCCAATGGCGGCGGTAGATCGCCAGGGCGTGATCGCGGTCATGGCGCAGGAGTATGGACAGCAGGAGCAATTACCGGAAGATCATGTGCAATATGTCCTGCCGGGGATGGTGGAAGTAATTTTGATGAGCCCGGATTTTCAGTGGAAATAATTATGGAGTGCAGGACTGCCCGAAGGGCGTGCTCCTGCAAATACGCCAGCAAGCTGGCTGACTCCAAATTTAGGAAATATTATTATGTCTACAAAATTTACCCGTCGAAATTTTTTACAGGGATGTTCCTCCGCCATCGCCGCGTTGGCTGGCGCGCGTCTGACCAATGTCTCGTTTGCGCAACAGGATAGTTCAACCGACACATTGGTTGTTATCTTTCTGCGCGGCGGCTGGGACGCGCTCAACGTGATCCCGCCGATCGCCGGGGAGGATCGCGGCTTTTACGAAACGGCGCGTCCCGATATCAAAATTTCTGACCTGTTGCCCTTGAACGATCAGTTTGGGATGCATCCTGCACTGGCACCTTTGCATGAGTTGTATCAGCAGGGGAAGATGGCTGTCATCCATGCCGTGGGATTGAACTACGATACGCGCAGTCACTTCGATGCGATGGAATATATCGAGCTGGGCACACCCGGTGCGAAGAGTACAACCTCCGGTTGGATCACACGTCACCTTCAAACCCAGGGTGTGTCCTCCATTTTGCCGGCGCTCTCTACCTCCGGCGCGCCGTCCTCTTTGCTGAATTTCACTCCGACGGTGAACCTGAATGGCCCTTCCGAGTTCTCGCAATGGGAGAATGGGCTTGCCGCCTCCCAACAAAAGATCCTGCGCCAAATGTACAGTGGCGAGACGCTTCTCCATCGCGCGGGGCTGCGAACATTGGATTCGCTCAGCAT
>DASTJG010000430.1:0-4726 GCA_035716785.1 Anaerolineales bacterium | reverse complement strand
CTCTGACGTTCTACGCAGGCGATGCCCTCGGTTCATTTAACTCGTGGGCACGTTTCGCGGGCGGGCTTTTGGCCGGGCTGGCGATTGTCTGGCTTGTGTTTCCCTATATTTTCCAGTCGCAGGCATATCATCAGGAATTGGACAAATTAAGCTATGAAAAAGTCATCGAGCAAATCAAAAACAGCAATCCGCATCATTCTCGCTGACGATCACCACATCGTCCGCTCGGGAATTCGCCAGCTGCTCGAGAGCGAGGACGATCTAAAGGTCCTTGCCGAAGCCGGGGACGGTGAGGAGGCTCAAGCACTGATCGAGAAGCACAAGCCGGATGTCGCTGTGCTGGATATTCAGATGCCCAAAGCCAGCGGCATCGAAGTCACGCGTTGGGTGCGCGCTCACTTTCCGGAAGTCGGCGTGTTGATCCTGACTGCGTATGATGACGATCCGTATGTGATGACTGTTCTGCAAGCGGGCGCGAATGGATACGTGTTGAAAACTGCACAAGCGGATGACCTTATTCAGGCTGTCCGGGATGTGAACGAGGGGAAATCCGCGCTCGATCCCACTATTACGCGGAAATTGATGTCGACCCTCTTTAAGCCATCCGAAAAGATCACTGCAGAGCCATTGACCGACCGCGAACTGGATGTGCTAAGACTGGCTGCCAAAGGGTTCACGAACAAAGCCATCGGGGTGCAACTGGCCATTAGTGACCGGACCGTGCAGGGACATCTCGCTCATATCTTTGCCAAGATGCACTCTTCCAGCCGTACAGAAGCCGTGATGCGCGCCGTTTCCCTTGGTTGGATCTCACAGGGCCCGGATAAGATCTCTGAAGAATGAAAAAATCACGCCTGCCATTGCTGCGCGGTCTGACGGTGCAGATTCTTGCCATCACGGTCTTACCACTCACGCTGCTGCTGGTGCTGATCGCATTCGGAAGCTATTCCCTCCACCAACGCGATATGCGCGCCCTGGTCAGTGACCGCGACGAGCGCGCGGTGCAATCTGCCGCAGCTGCGCTCGAAGCGGAATTACACCATCGTATGGCAAGCATCTCCAGCCTGGCTACCGTTGTGGACTCATCGGGGAGCGCAGGATTTGAAAAGATGCATTCTGCCCCGAATGATCTGACATCCGATTTCGACGCCGGGGCGGTTCTGGTTGATTCAGATAGACATTTGATCTTCGGCTCAGAACGGGATGAGTTCTGGAATAATGTCCTCCAAAACTCACCAGACCTTCGCCTGGCATCTGCTTCGGACCCGGGACCGATCCTATCGGATCCATTCATGGATCCAGCGTCAAAGCGGATGTTCGTTATCATCTCTGCATATTCCTTGTCCAGCGATATGATGACGGCAGGAGGATTTTCTCCTGAATCGCTCGCGCGGCAAACCCTGACTGCTTTATATCCAGGTGGGAGTCAGGTCCGGATTTATCTCATGGATGCTTCACGTCAGGTACTCTTTTCTAACGATACATCCCCCAGTGATGGGCTTCCCTCCAATCACCCTGGCGTTGCCGAGGCACTGCGTGGTGAAAGTGGAACACAGTATGTGCAGATTGGCAACAGCGAACATGTGATTGCCTACAGCCCGATCCCATCCGCAAATTGGGCGCTGATCACCGAAGAAGATTGGCATGCGGTGGTGAGCCCATCGTTGGAGGTCACGCAAATGGCTCCACTGGTGCTGGTACCCGCCTTCATGCTGGCTCTCCTGGCGCTGTGGTTTGGTGTGCGGCAAATTGTGCAACCTCTGCAACGCCTGGAATCGAAAGCAGCAGCCCTGGCCTGGGGAGACTTTGAAACCATCAAGGAATCGGTGGGTGGAATATCCGAGGTACAGCATCTGCAAAGAGAGTTAATGGAAATGGCGCAAAAAGTGCAGATGGCGCAGGAGGGATTGCATGACTTCATTGGTGCAATCACAGCCGCGCAGGAGGAAGAGCGGATGAGACTGGCGCGCGAACTCCATGACGACACCATCCAGGCCGTGATTGCCCTCAAACAGCGTGTGCAGCTGGCGCAGAAGTCCGTAAAGGACCAGAACGGACGCCAATCCCTTCGGGAACTTGAGGACCTGGCAGAACAAACCATTGAGAATCTCCGCCGCCTGACGCGCGCCTTACGACCAATTTATCTCGAAGACTTGGGACTTGTGACTGCGCTGGAAATGTTGGCGCGCGAAACCACCCAGGCGAACCATCTTGAAGTGGACTTTCGGCGGTCGGGGCAAGAGCGCCGTTTGCCGCACGAAGTCGAATTGGCGCTCTATCGCATTGCACAGGAAGCCTTGAATAATGTCCTACGTCATGCGAAAGCGAAACATGCCACATTATCTATTGCGTTTGAAAAGACAATCAAACTGGAAATAACAGACAACGGAATCGGATTTGCGGTTCCGAAGAGTCCCACCGAGTTGGCACCCGGCGGGCATTTTGGTTTGCTTGGGATGCGGGAACGAGCTGATTTGATCGGAGCCAGGCTTGAGGTCCAGAGTGAAGCGGGACACGGTACTCGTTTATCCGTTCAATTGGCGAGCCCATCCCATCGCTCACGCAAGGAAAAGGCGCGTTCAGGTGCTCGCTAACACGCATGGAAAATCTGCTCCCTTCAGTTTGTCAGGCTCTGGATAAAACCAGAGCCTGATTGTTTTCATGTAAGCAAAAAAGCCTACCGATAAATGCGATAAACGGCGCTTAGGTTTTAACATCCATCGGTCTATACTGGAGACAACAGGAAATACAGAATGATCACGTTATTGCCTTTTTTGACTCTGAATGAAACCAGCGAGAAGGTTCAGGCATGGGTCAGTGAGGAGCTAACCAGTGCGGGGTTTCGCGTTGTCCCGACCTTTAATTTAAAGATTGCGCGGCTGGCGCATCCTGATTGTTCCTGTCCCTATCACGGAACCGATGACTGCAATTGTCAGATGGTAGTCCTTCTCGTCTACGACGAGCAAGGCGATCCCGTCACACTGGTTATTCACGGACAGAAGGATCAGGCCTGGCTTTCACTCGCAACGCCAATGGAAACCGGGTCTTGGCATTCGCTAGAGTCGTCCGTTCGAAACGTGCTTGTTCCTCGTCATCCTAATCCACCACCTTCCGTTGAGGCGATGTATGAAGCCCGACCCACACGCTGAGATTATCAGGCGTCTGCATTGCGCGGCGGGACACCTGAATGCCGTCATCGAAATGGCTGAAACCGGCCAGCCGTGTGAACTTAACGCCGAATGACGCCAAATTTATGTATCGGTGGACCCGGCCCGAGGTCCCGACTGGAACCTCGTATCTCAACCAGCCGGGCGAAGGCACCCGTGTTCAAGTTGTCTCATCTAACCTATAAATAGTCCATCGTCAGGAGAAAAATATGAGCAGAATCAAAGTATCCAAGACCATCTCAACCAATGAAATTGAGAAAAGGAAAGAATGGCCAGTCGTGGTTTATTTGTGGGCATTCGGCTTGGCGATTCTAGGATATATCGTCGCTAGAGTAGGCTTGTCTGGACTTTCACATCCGTATCATTGGACGACCGGTCTCATGAGTGGCGTCGTAGGAATCCTTGTCGGTTGGGCCTGGTACAGCTGGCGCGGAGATGTTCTCTAACTCGTGTCGATTTTCTTTACCAAACCTTTGTAATGGCTTGAATAAGACTTCAATATCACCTGATATGATAAAAGCATAAATTCAAGAACATTTTCACAAATGTGAAGTTTCTATAGAAAGGAGAAATAACTATGATGGGCGGTGGTTTTATGCACGGCTTCGGCTTTGGAGGCATGGGCTTGTTTGGAGGTTGGATCGGCTTGATCTTTAACCTCGCGATCATCGTTGGGATTGTGATCCTGGTGGTTTGGGCAGTCAAGCGTTTTACTGGCGGCCATGTCAATGGCAATCAGATCTCTGGCACCCAATCGCCACGTGAAATCCTGCAGGCACGTTATGCACGCGGCGAGATCAATCGTGATCAGTATCAACAGATATTGCAGGATCTTGGTTGATTTTTACTCGCGTAACTGATGTACCCTCTTTACTCAAGACGGCTGGCACAACGCCAGCCGTCTCGAGTTCTGCTGATCCAGCATGAAAACTGAGGAAAATGCTATAAGTCAAAAAGCTTCTCACGCACGGCTTACTTTTCTTGTGTTGGAGCAGTCACCGGACCTGAAGGATGCTGATGTCCCGAGTGTTGTTCCGCAGAAGAATGATCATGTCCCATAAACTTCATCATCAGGATATGAGAGAGTGGACAGAGCAAAAGCATGCCGTAAAGCAATACGTTGCTCAACGGCACTTTAAAGAAATAGACTGCCGTCAACCCGATAACAGGGATTAGACAGCAAAGAAGCATCAGGAACATATGTGACTTTTTCATGGGAAACCTCCGAGAACATGATGTGTCCAGGCAAAGCATACTTGATCTTAGGAATTATCTTATTGGGTACATGATTGTACAAGCGCTAAAAAGCGTATCACTTTGATAGGTTATTTTGCCTATCCAGGAATCAGCTAACCGGCGCTGGTGGAATAGACTTTCCGCCGTATTATGAAGGAAATCAAGGATACTAACGAACGATGTCTTTAGCTCGCCGTAATCTCTTTCAAGACAAGACGCGCCTGGCTCTGAGCATTGGCGGGGTGGCATTGGCCGTGATGTTGATCCTGGTTCTCAAAGGCTTTCTGGCCGGAATGAATCGCCAAATCACGTCCTACCTCGAC
>DASTJG010000429.1:0-14562 GCA_035716785.1 Anaerolineales bacterium | reverse complement strand
GGCAGACCAGAACTCAAGTGTTGAATCGCTGATCTCCCTCGTGCAGGCAATGCTCCGCCGCGGCTGGTCGCGTATCCCAGGTTTATTCGTTGTGACCCAGGGTGCTCAAACCATCACAGCGGACCCGCCGGAATTAATGCCCTCACTCCTATGGGGACTGGGACGAATCCTTTCCCTGGAACAGCCGGATATCTTGCGAAGGATGATCGATCTGCCGGTAGGACAGCCCACTCCATCATTAGTCGACACCCTATTGCTGGAGACCCAGCAGCAGGATGCAGAGGATCAGATCGTTTATCGCAACGGACAACGATATGTTCCGCGCCTTGTCCCGGCCGTTCACTCTATGTCTGAGATACATCCCCTCACCATAGCCCCCGACGGCGCTTATCTGATCACAGGTGGATTGGGCATGTTGGGGTTGGAGCTCAGTCGCTGGTTAGCCGAGCGCGGCGCCAGACATCTTGTTTTGACAGGCCGCACGGGGCTCCCGGAACGAAGTCAATGGACTTCCATCGCTCCAGATACTTTGATGGGTCGGCGAATCTCGGCCGTACAGGCGCTGGAAGAGATGGGAGTTCAGATCACCATAGCACGGGCAGATGTAAGTGACCGGATGGCCATGAAGCAACTCTTTGCGCAGTTCGGCGCGGCCTTGCAGCCACTGCGAGGAGTGATCCACGCTGCAGGGACCAACGCGAACCAAACGGTGGCTGATCTGAATTTTGACACATGGCGCGATGTCTTAAAACCGAAAGTGGATGGAGCCTGGGTATTGCACAATTTAACAACTGAGATCCCACTTGATTTCTTTGTGTGCTTCTCTTCTGCCGCGTCGGTCTGGGGATCTCAGGGGATGGCAGCCTATGCCGCCGCGAATCATTTCCTCGATCAGTTGGCACATTATCGCCGCGCGCACCGACTCCCCGCGTTGACCGTGAACTGGGGTTGGTGGGCTGGCGATGGGATTGCCACAGACGAGCAATTGAGCCTCTTTGCCAAGGTTGGCATGTCAACCATGCCAACGGAGAAGGCGCTGGAGGCTCTTGCGCAACTGATCGAATTGGATGTCACTCAGGAAATCGTAGCGAACGTTGATTGGAGCGTGTTCGCGCCGATTTACGCATCCCGGCGCGAACGTCCCTTCCTCAGCCAGATCCAGATTCCCGCTGCGGAGAAGATTGCCAGGACTGAGACGGAGACAATGACAGAGAAAAATTCCCTGCTGGGACAATTACAGGCACTGTCATCTCCGGAAAAGCAACGCGAAATGCTGACAGACTATGTTCGTCAGGTAACAGCCGAGGTGATGGGCTTCGATAAGTCGAGAGTGCTCAACACGCGTGAGGGATTCTTCAAAATGGGCTTGGATTCGCTTATGACCGTGCAGCTTCGCACGCGCCTGGAGGGCACCCTGGGTTGTTCGCTGCCGCCGACCATCGCCTTTGAATACCCCACTATCAGTCAATTGGCAGGCTATATCCTGCAGGATGTGCTTCATCTCCCGGAAAAGTCGGCCGCTGTGGAAACAATGAACCAATCTGAATCAACACAGGGCGATCCTGAGTTGGATGCCCTCTCCGATGAGAATCTGCTGGACCTGCTGGATGATGAACTCGCAAAAGTAGACAACCTCACAAAGTGATCTGGAAAACCCTATGACCGAAGAACAGAGCATCGATTACCAAGCCCGTTTAAAAGAGGCCCTGGTTGCCCTTAAGAAAGTCCGCACGCGTCTCGAGGATGTGGAACGCCAGCGATCCGAGCCGATCGCGATCGTTGGGATCGGCTGCCGTTTCCCCGGGCATGTGACCGACCCGGAATCGTTCTGGCAGCTTCTGCACAACGGCGTGGACGCCATCAGCGAAGTCCCGGCAGATCGCTGGGATATAGATGCCTATTATGATGCCGAGCCGGGCAAGCAGGGCAAGATGTACACGCGCTATGGCGGCTTCATCGACGATGTGGACAAATTCGACCCCATCTTCTTTGGCATTTCGCCGCGTGAAGTCAGCAGCATGGACCCTCAGCAGCGCCTCCTTTTGGAGGTTGCCTGGGAGGCCTTGGAAAATGCCGGTTACGCCCCCGACCGGATGGCAGGTAGCGCGACGGGCGTATTTGTGGGTGTCACAATGAGTGACTACCTGCAGGTCCAATCGAACATCAATTCGCCTGACCTAACCGGGACCTATCGCATTACAGGAAATCTATTCAACAGCATCCCAGGGCGGGTCTCTTACACCCTGGGCTTGCGCGGGCCGGCAATGGCGATCGATACTGCCTGTTCATCCTCACTCGTCGCCATTCATCAAGCTATCCAAAGCCTGCGAAGCGGTGAGACGAATATGGCGCTGGCAGGCGGTGTCAACCTGCTGCTTTCACCCGAAATCACCTTAAGCGCCTGCCAGGCCAGCATGCTTGCGCCCGATGGACGCTGCAAGGCATTCGATAGCACAGCGGACGGCTTTATCCGCAGCGATGGGGTGGGCATTGTTGTATTAAAACGATTATCCAATGCCCTGGAAAACGGAGATAACATCTGGGCAATCATCCGCGGGTCTGCCGTAAACCATGGCGGCTTCAGCAGCGGCTTTTCGGTTCCGAACAAGGTGGCTCAGGAAGAAGTGATCAAGGCGGCTCTAAAAAATGCGGATGCGCTGCCCGAAGACATCAGTTACGTGGAAACACATGGTACTGGCACTTCGCTTGGCGACCCGATCGAGGTACGTGCACTGGCTGCCGCTTTGGCTTCTCATCGCAGCCCCGCTTCCCCACTCCTGTTGGGGTCCGTCAAAACCAATTTCGGTCATACCGAGGCCGCAGCTGGCGTCGCGGGACTCATCAAAACTATCCTGGCACTTCATCACGAAGAAATCCCCCCTCACCTGCACCTGAAAGAATTAAATCCCTTTATGGAATGGAGCAAGGCGAGCCTGTCCGTCCCTACCCGGTCAACACCATTCCCCACCAGCAATGGCAGGCGATTGGCCGGGGTAAGTTCGTTCGGCGTCAGCGGGGTCAACGCACACACAATTTTGGAATCGGCTCCCGCGCCCTCCTTACCAGCTCAGGAAGTCAGCAGCCTCGAACGTCCTCTTCACATTCTCCGTTTTTCCGCGCAAACGGAAGCCGCCCTTCAATCCGCTGCCGGAAAATTCGCTCAATACATTCAATCCCATCCGGATATTTCACTGGCGGATTTTTGTTTTTCTGCAAACACCGGCAGGGGAAATTTCAGGCACCAGCTTGCGATAACCGCCAGGACCTCTGCAGAATTACAAGCTCAGTTCGCCGGCTTCAGTGAGGCAAAAGAAACGCCCGGAGTAGTGCACGGCGTGATCGAACCAGATAGCAAACCGAAGATCGCGTTCTTATTCACCGGCCACGGTTCGCAATACATAAATATGGGACGCGGACTATATGAAACATCTCCCATTTTCAACCAGGCGGTGAAGGAATGTGAAGTCCTTCTTCAACCTTACCTGGATGTTCCCATCAGCAAGGTACTGTATCCGGAAACGGATGAGGCCGAATCGGTCGCGCAGTTATGGGATGGAATGAAATATACACAGCCCGCGCAGTTTGTCCTCACGTACGCACTGACCAGGCTCTGGGCGTCCTGGGGGATCGAACCGGGCGCAGTTGTCGGTCACAGTGTCGGTGAGTATGCCGCGGCATGTGCTGCGGGTGTCATGAAGCTCGCGGACGGCATCAAGCTGGTCGCGGCGCGCGGCCGATTGATGGAGTCGCTGCCCGAGCAGGGTGTGATGTCGGCAGTCTTTGCGGACGAAGCGACAGTTGCAAAAGCGATCGCTCCGTATGCCGATCAGGTTTCCATCGCGGTCATCAATGGACCGACAAATATCGTTATCTCCGGGAATGCACAGGCGGTCGAATCGATCCAGGCAGAGTTTGCAAAACAGGAGATCAAATCCAAACGCCTGGACGTGGCACAGGCCTCCCATTCTCCGGTGGTCGACCCGATGCTCGCTGAATTCGGAAGCATTGCCGGGACGATCGAATACGCTGAACCGCGCGTTGAATACATTTCCAGCCTCACCGGGCAAGTGTCAACCCGGATCGATGCTAAATACTGGCGCACGCATCAACGTCAGGCTGTGCGCTTTGCCGATGCGCTGCAGACCATGCTCGCACAGGGCTACAGGCATTTCATCGAAATCGGACCGACCCCCACGCTCATCACCATTGCCCAGCGCAACCTCGACGGCTCGGAGGATATCCCAGTCTGCTACCCCTCTCTCCGCAAGGGACAGGATGACTGGGCCCAGATGCTCAACAGTCTTGCGGAACTTTACGTTCACGGCGCGGATGTCGATTGGCGCGGCTTCGATCAGCCCTATCTTCGCAAGCGCGTTCCTCTGCCAACCTATCCCTTCCAGCGCCAACGCTACTGGGTAACCACAGGACCCAAGCAATCAAGTTCAAAAAGCAGCGACGTTCTGCATCCGTTATTGGGAACGCGCTTGCACTCCGCCGCGCAGGAAATCATTTTTGAAAACGAAATAAGTTCACAGGCGCCGGCATTCCTGGCCGACCACGTCGTGCAGGATCAGGTCATTGTGCCCGCGACTGCTTATATCGAAATGCTGCTGGCGGCAGGTCGTGAGATCTTGAAGAGCAACTCGTTCGCCATTGAAGACTTGGTGATCCATACGCCACTGAAACTGACGGAAACAGAGACAACTGCAATCCAGACCATCGTCGGTCAAAAAACGGACCGGGGAATCGCCTGCCAGATTTTTAGCCACGACAGGGCGACAGAGCAGTGGCGTTTACACGTCAGCGCGACGATCGGCGTACTCGATAAGCAGGCAGGGAGTATCGCCCTGGCAGAGATCCAGGCGCGCTGCAAAGAGCAAATCTTCAGCGCTGAACACTATCAGCGACTGGCAGAAAGAGGTCTCCACTTTGGCGCGGCATTTCGAGGCATGAACAGCCTGTGGCTGGGGAAGAACGAGGTGATCGCGCGCGTCGAGCCATCGGATACAGTTACGTCTGAGACATCACAGTATCGTCTGCATCCGGCGCTTCTCGATGCCGCCTTGCAGGCGGTAACGCCATTGCTTCCCTCGGGAGACAAAACCTATCTTCCGATGAGCGTGGAAGCTATAAAAGTCTTTGGTCAGATTGGGTCAGGGTTGTGGAGCCATGTCTCCATAAGAGCCGGGCATCGTCAAGGCGGCGAAGTCCTCACGGCAGACATCAATCTGTATGACGATCAGGGAGACTTGCTGGTAACTCTTGAAGGCTTTGCCTTGAAGCAGGTCATTGACACCCGGGTGGAGTCCTGGCTGTATGAAGTCGAGTGGCAAAAATCATCCAGCGGTGCAGCCATTCCCGCGCATGAGCTTGCAGCGACGTTGCAGCCGTCGCTGGCGGCCATGACCGAGAAACCCGAACTGGTATCGTACCAACAGGAGTTTCTGCCGCGCATGGATGCACTCTGTGCGGCGCTCATCCAGAATGCGCTCATCGAAATGGGGTGGACGTTCGAAACCGGATCTGCTTTTTCGTTTGACGATGTCTCAGCGCGTTTGGGTGTCGCAAAACAGCATCTGCATCTTCTGAGTCGCTTCCTGGAAGTCCTTGAAGAAGATGGTGTAATTGCACGACAGGGAGAGAACTGGCAGGTCATTCACCCACTTGCACGGGCGGATGTTTCTGCCGAGGCGCAAGATCTGCGTTCGGCACACCCTGAGGCGGCGATCGAAGTCGATATGGTCGCGCGCATCGGGCGGGAACTTGCATCTGCGATGCAGGGAAAGTGCGATCCGCTCGAATTGCTTTTCCCCGGCGGGTCTCTCGAGGAAACAGAAAGACTTTATCGCGAGGCGCCGTTCACGCGCGGCTTCAACCAATTAATGGAAGAAACGGTCAAAGAACTTGTGAAGAGCCGGCAGGGAAATCGTCCTCTACGGGTTTTGGAGATCGGCGCCGGTACAGGAGGCACAACTGCCTATGTGCTACGGCAGTTCTCTGGCGCGCACGTGGAATATACGTTCACCGATATTTCGCCGCTGTTCCTGAACAAAGCCCGACAGAAATTCGCAGCCTATGATTTTGTCAATTACAGGACCCTCGACATCGCACAGGACCCCGCTGTCCAGGGTTTCGAATCGCACTGTTACGATCTCATCCTGGCAACCAACGTTCTGCACGCAACCTCCGACCTGCGTGAGACGGTAAGACGCGTTCACCAATTGCTTGCGCCAGGCGGGCTTCTGCTTGCCGTGGAGGGCACGCGCAAACAACGGTTTGCCGACATCATCGTCGGGCTGACCCCCGGCTGGTGGGTATTCAGCGACAAAGATCTGCGTCCATCGTACGCGCTTGTGACACAGCCACAGTGGTTGAAGTTGTTCGAAGAGACAGGTTTTGTCTCCGCGCAGGGATTGACCGGTCAGGCAGTGATGTCGAACCAGTCATTGCTGATCGCACAGGCCGGTGAATCGGTACCCTTGAATACTGCGGGAACCTGGCTGGTCTTTACCGAAAATAATCCTCTCGGCGATCAATTGGCTGAAAGATTGCGCTCACAGGATCAAACTGTCAATCTTGTACGTCAGGGCGATACATTCGTCCAACAGGAGGCTGGCACCTATCAAGTTTGCCCAACACACTCTGAGGATTTCCGCAGACTGATTCAAGCTACCGGAACTCTTGATGGCAATCTCGATGGCATTGTTTATCTGTGGGCCCTGGATGCCCATGCGAACTCTGATGACATTCAATCCACACTGTGCGGCGGGTTATTGTCACTTACGCAGGCGCTTGTGGCCAGCGAGCAATCCTGTCCCATCTGGGTTCTGACCGAGGGTGCGCAATCTGCAAATCGAGAGGTAACGGCTCCTCACCAGGCGACATTGTGGGGGTTGTGCAAAGTCATCAACCAGGAACATCCTGAACTGTCCTGCCGCGTCATCGATCTCGACCCGGCCTCGACATTGGACAATGAGCGCCTGAACAAACTGTGGAGGGAACTCTCCGCATCTGACTCCGAAGAACAGGTTGCCTTCCGTGAAAATGACCGGCTGATCCCGCGCCTCATCCCGGCAAAGGCTCAGGAAACGCGCGCTTCCTCCGAACGGGTCAAACTGACGGTCAGCGAGCGCGGCGTCCTGGATCATCTCGCCTATGAAAAGGTCGACCGAAAAGCACCCGGACCGGGCGAAGTGGAAATCCAGGTACTTGCTACGGGCATTGGCTTTCGAGACGTCCTGAACACGCTGGGCATGTATCCCGGCGGTGGCGAGTTGGGAAGCGAATGCGCCGGCGTGATCGCTGCCGTTGGACCCGATGTGGAAAACATCCGGGTGGGCGATGCAGTGATCGCCATGGCCATAGGCAGTTTTGCATCGTACGTGCTTACCCCGGCCCGATTTGTGGTTCCCAAACCGGCTCAACTCACCTTCCCGGAAGCAGCCACGATCCCGTCGGCATTTCTCACCACACAATACGCTCTCCATCAGCTGGCGAAGATGAAGGCGGGCGACCGCGTGTTAGTCCATGCCGCGGCAGGCGGCGTTGGACTGGCAGCCGTGCAAATGGCGCAGCGAGCTGGTGCGGAGATCTTTGGCACCGCGGGAAGCCCGTCCAAACGCGAAATGTTGAAAGCTTTGGGCGTCCAGCACGTCCTGAATTCGCGCACCCTGGATTTTGCCGATGAGATCATGCAGATCACAAATGGCAAAGGTGTGGATGTTGTGCTCAATTCGCTCGCCGATGAGTTCATCCCCAAATCGGTCTCTGTGCTGGCAGAGAATGGACGGTTCATCGAGATCGGCAAGCGCGGTATCTGGAGCAAAGAGCAATTTGCCGAAGTGAAACCAAATGCTTACTACGCGACGGTCGATTTGTTGCTCGAGGCAAAACAAGACGAAGGTCTGATCCAGAGCCTGTTCCAGCAAATCATGCCTGCCTTCGAAGATGGAACTTTCAAGCCACTGCCCATGCACGTTTACCCGGCTACTGAAGTAGTCGACGTATTCCGCATGATGGCACAGGGACGACACACCGGCAAACTTGTGATCGCCCAGGAGCCAGCGTCATTCGCGATCCGCGAACAGGCGACGTACCTCGTCACAGGCGGGCTGGGTGGACTGGGTTTCGCGGTGGCAGAATGGCTGGTCGAAGAAGGCGCGCGCCATCTTGTCCTGGTCGGGCGCAGGGCGCCGCAGGAACAGGCACGTCTGGTGCTGCAGAAATTGACGGAAGGCGGAATTGAAGTGAAAGTTATGCAGGCGGATGTCTCCAACCGCGCCGCGCTGACCGATGTTTTTGCAGAGATCGAAAGATCCATGCCTCCTTTAAAGGGTGTGATCCATGCTGCGGGCGCGCTGGATGACGGTGTCTTGCGCCAGCAAACCTGGGAACGGTTTGCCAAAGTCTTTGCATCAAAGGTACAGGGCAGCTGGAATTTGCACGAACTCACCAAAGGCATGGCGTTGGATTTCTTCGTGCTCTTTTCCTCGGCAGTGTCCCTGCTCGGTTCCGCGGGTCAGGCAAATCACGTCGCCGCCTGTACCTTCCAGGATATGCTGGCACACTACCGCCGGTCGCAGGGACTGCCCGGGCTGAGCGTTGGCTGGGGCCCGTGGGCACAAGTCGGGGCGGCGGCAGAGCGGGAAGTATTCGAGCGCCTGCTCAACCGCGGCATCGAAACCATCCCACCCGCGCAGGGCATCGAAGCGCTATCGAAAGTAATGCACTCTCAGCACTTCACACACGTCGGGGTAGTGCCGATCAATCTGGCGCGCTTCACAGCCCGGTCCGAGTCAAGTTTCTTTGCCGAACTCAAGCAACAGGTAAAGACACAGCCGGTCAAATCCGCAGGCCCGATCGATCAGCCGAAACAGGACGATACGCTATGGAAGCGCCTGGAAAGTGCGCCGGAGAGCAAGCGGAAAAATTTGTTACTGGAGCATGTGCGCCAGCAGTCCTTGAAGGTGTTGAATCTGCCGCCCGATTATCCACTGGAACAGCGTCAGCCTTTACAGGAGCTAGGACTGGACTCGTTGATGGCAGTCGAGCTGCGCAATCTGCTTGGCAAAGGTCTGCCTTTGCCGCGTACACTGCCCGCGACCCTGGTGTTTGACTATCCCACTCCGGAGGCCTTGAGCCGTTATCTGATGGATATATTGTTCGCCAAAATTGAAACAAGCACAGAACCAGCGCAAGCCGTGAAGAAAGTTGAACCTGTCATCGCTGCAGAATTATCCGATGAGGAAGCCGAAGCCTTATTGCTAGCGGAGTTGAATGAACTCCAACACAAGAAATCCGAGAGAGCATCCTAATGTCTGAGACAACCAATTCCGAGTTATCCCCTGTCAAGCGCGCGCTGCTGGAAGTACGTGAGATGCGCGCCAAAATGGAAGCCATGGAGCGGGCTGCCCGCGAGCCCATCGCAATTATCGGTATGGCTTGCCGCTATCCCGGCGCTGTGAATAACGCAGATGATTTCTGGCGTTTGCTCAGCCAGGGCGTGGACGCAATCACAGAAATCCCAAAAGAGCGCTGGAATATCGATTCCTTTTATGATCCCGATCCGGACGCGGCCGGAAGGATCCTCACGCGCTGGGGTGGATTTCTGGATCAGGTGGATCAGTTCGACCCGCAGTTTTTCGGCATCTCGCCGCGCGAAGCCGAAGGCATGGATCCACAGCACCGGCTCCTGCTCGAGGTCAGCTGGGAGGCGCTCGAAAATGCCGGCCAAGCCCCCGATAAATTGACCGGTTCTGCCACCGGCGTATTCGCCGGCGTATCGATCAGCGACTATTATCAATTGATGCTGGCGCAGGATCAGACCAAGCTCGATGTGTATCTGGCACAGGGCACCGCGCACAGCACGGCTTCGGGACGGATCTCCTACCTTCTCGGATTACAGGGACCGGCGATCTCCATCGACACCGCCTGTTCATCGTCCCTCGTCGCCACACATCTGGCTGTCCAAAGCCTGCGCACGGGAGAGTGCCGGATGGCGCTTGCAGGAGGCGTGAACACAATCCTGCTGCCTGAGTTGCATATCAGTTTTTCGCGGGCCCGCATGATCTCCGGCGACGGACGCTGCAAAACGTTCGACGCGCGCGCCGACGGTTTCGTCCGCTCGGAGGGCTGCGGCATCGTGGTGCTCAAACGTCTCTCCGATGCCGTTGCGGACGGCGACAGGATCCTGGCCGTGATCCGCGGCTCGGCCGTCAACCAGGATGGACGCAGCAGCGGCATGACCGCGCCGAACGGGCTTTCGCAGGAGGCGGTCATCCGTACCGCCCTGGCAAATGCAGGGATCGATCCCTGGCTGGTCAGTTATGTGGAAGCTCACGGCACCGGGACGTCGCTGGGCGATCCCATCGAAGTACAGGCTTTGGGTTCCGTATTTGGAGCCAATCGGAACGCAGAGCAAAGACTCAAAGTGGGCTCCGTGAAAACGAATATCGGACACCTAGAGTCGGCCGCGGGTGTGGCTTCCCTGATGAAAACCGTCCTGATGCTTCAACACAAGCAAATCCCGCCCAATTTGCATTTTGAAACGCCCAATCCCTACATCGCCTGGGACGAATACCCAATCGATGTTCCAACCCAACTGAGTCCTCTGCCCGAACGCGACGGCAGATATATCGTCAGCCTCAGCTCGTTCGGGTTTAGCGGGACCAACGCGCACATGGTCCTCGAAGCGGCGCCCGAACCCGCCCGCGCCACAGCGGAGGTCGAACGCCCACTTCACATGTTGAAACTCTCTGCAAAAAATAAAGCCGCGCTGCATTCGCTGGCACAGCAATTCGATCGATACCTTTCCAGTGAACCCGCAAATTTCGCAGATGTCTCTTTTACCGCCAATGCAGGACGCGCGGACCTAACTCATCGTCTGGCGTTTGCGGCCGCCTCCGCCGAAGAAGCACGGTCGAAGCTCGCCGCGCATGCTACTGGTGAAGCGCGTGAAGATATCTTTACCGGGACGGTGTTCGATACGGCTTCCGCCGAAGTGGTGTTCCTGTTCACGGGTCATGGGGCGCAGTACTTGCAAATGGGGCGCCAGCTCTTCGAAACGCAGCCTGTATTCCGCGCCGCGTTAACCGAATGCGAAGAACTGCTGAAAGCGCATCTGGATGTTTCGCTCTTTGATATTCTTTTCCACAGCGATGATTCAAAATTGCTGGATCAGATGAAATACGGTCAGCCTGCCCTCTTTGCAATCGAGTACGCGCTGGCACAGTTATGGCTTTCCTGGGAGATCAAACCGACAACCGTTCTGGGTCATAGTGTGGGCGAATATGTCGCTGCCTGCATTGCCGGGGTTTTCAGCCTCGCAGATGGATTGAAGCTGGTTTGTGCCCGCGGGCGCCTGATGGATTCGCTTCCGAAATCCGGAGAGATGGAAGCGATTTTCACCGACGAAAAGACAGTGAACGAGGTGATTGCACCATACGGCAAGGATGTCTCCATCGCCGCGTACAATGGACCTACGAATATTGTGATCTCCGGGATGCCGGAAACACTTCAGTCGATCCGCGCGGAATTCGCCCAACGCAATATCAAGACCCAGCATCTTGCTGTGACACAGGCCGCGCATTCTCATTTCCTCGATCCGATTCTCGATGAGTTTGAATCAGTTGCGCAAACCGTTGAGTATTCGGCGCCGTGCCTTGGCTTTGTTTCCTGTCTGACCGGCAGGATGGTGGAACGCAATGAAGTGACGAATGCAAATTACTGGCGTCGGCATCTGCGATTGCCTGTCCGATTTGCCGATGGCATTCGAACTTTGTACGCAGAAGAGTATCGGTATTTCATCGAGATCGGACCTCATCCTGTGCTTTCCGGCATGGCACAACGTATCGAAGGTGCAGAGGGAAGGAGTTTCTTCCCCTCCCTGCGCTCGGGCTGGCAGGACTGGCAGCAAATTCTCGAAAGCGCCGCCTCGCTTTACACCCAGGGGATCGCGCTGGATTGGAATGCCTTCGACAAGGATTACAACCGCAGACGCGTTCATCTCCCCACCTATCCCTGGACCCACCAGCGCTACTGGATCGCGGATGGCTCTCAGGGACAACGCAGCCCGGGAAAATCGCCTCAGGCAGTGTGGCAGGATGTGACACAGGCGAGCGATTACCAATCCGCACGCGGACCCCTCGATCTTGGACTGGATACTCACCAAACACGCTGGGAATGTCTGGGACGTCTCTCGCTTGCCTATATTGTCCGTGCGCTGCGCACGCTTGGCATCTTCACACAAGCAGGCGATACACATTCGGTGGAAACAATTTTGAGCCGGGGCAATATCAAACCCGCCTATCAGGGACTGATCACGCGCTGGCTCCACAAACTGACCGAGGCAGGCCTGTTGCAGGAAAAGAAAACAGACCAATTCGTTAGCAAAAAACCCCTGCCAGAAATGGATCCGGAGCCGATCCTGCAGGAGGCGAGAAAGCTCTGCACAGATGGTCCCTATCTACCCGATTACCTGGAACGCTGCGGGAAGATGCTGACGGGTATTCTCCTGGGTTCCGAAAGCCCGTTGGAAACTTTGTTCCCGAACGGTTCCTTCGAGACGGCTGATTATCTCTATCACAAGATGCCGATGGTTCGCTACTTCAACGGAATTGCTCGCGCGGTGGTTGAGTCGGCTGTCGCAGCGCTGCCTCCAAGGAAGCAGATCCGTGTCCTCGAAGTGGGTGCGGGAACCGGCGGCACGACAGCTGCCTTGCTGCCGGTGCTGCCCCCTGATCGAACGATGTATTACTTCACAGATATGTCTGAATTTTTCTTTACGGAGGCGGAACGGAAATTCAAGGATTATCCATTTCTGCAATATGGCATGATGGATCTGGAACAAGATCCCGAGCAGCAGGGATATGGCAGGCATAGTTTCGATCTTGTCGTGGGAGCAAATGTCTTCCACGCGACGAAGAACCTGGATGAGGCGCTGGAACATGCCCGCTCTCTCTTAGCGCCCGGTGGGCTTCTGCTCCTTTTCGAGACAACCATCCAGCCAACCTGGTTCGAGTCATCCATTGGGCTGATCGAAGGCTGGAGTCGCTTCGATGATGCCTGGCGGGAGGACAATCCCCTGCTTTCCCCCGGCCAATGGACGAACGCCTTGCAGGCTCACGGGTTCAAGTCTGTTGCGTTCTGGCCCCAGCCTGGAACCGCCGCCGAGGTTTTGGGCGCACACATCCTGGTGTCACAGGGTCCGCTCGAGGAGCTGCCCGGCTCAGGAACAGAAACCAGATTGGAGCCTGACAAGCTCACCAGGGCAGACTCCGAACGCTCCTCGCAAAGCAACGAAGTCGTTGACGGTTTGATCCAGCAATTGAGCATGGCAACGCCAGAGGAACAGGAAATGCTGTTGATCGACTATGTCCGTGAACAGGTAATGAGAGTGACTCGCAGCGACCCGGCCAATCCCCCGGACCGGCGCCAGCGCTTGATGGATTTTGGAGTGGATTCATTGATGGCTGTAGAGTTGCGGAACCGCCTGAGCAAAGGTCTGGGATTAAGCCAGCCTTTGCCCGCAACGCTCATATTTGACTACCCGACTATTGAAGTCGTTGCCAGGTATCTGGCGGGCAAGTTAATTCCCGAAATTCGAACGCCCATGCCTGAAAAAGAAGTGGTCCATTCGCCAGACACACGACAAGTTGAACTCGAAGGCTTATCTGAGGAAGAAGTAGAAGTGTTGCTGCTTAAGAAGTTAAAGGATGTTTCCAATGACGAAAGATAACCCGGAAAGCTCGCAATTATCCCCGCTGAAACAGGCTTTACTGGCGATAGACAGCTTGCAAGCCAGGCTGAATAATGTAAAGCGCGCCCAACGCGAGCCGATTGCCATTGTTGGAATGGGTTGTCGCTTCCCCGGGGGAGCCAATGATCCGGACTCCTTCTGGCGACTCTTGCGTGACGGCGTGGATGCCATCACAGAAATCCCTGCCGACCGCTGGGACATCGACAAATACTTTGACGCTGATCCGGAGGCAGCCGGCAAGATGTCAACTCGCTGGGGTGGCTTTATCGAGGGCATCGACCAATTCGATCCTCAACTGTTCGGTATCTCCCCGCGTGAAGCAGCCAGCATGGATCCACAACAGCGCATCCTGTTGGAAACATGCTGGGAGGCATTGGAGAACGCCGGACAGGCGCCCAACAAATTGGCCGGAAGCCGAACCGGAGTGTTCATTGGCATTGTCAATAGTGATTATGCCCAACTCCAACTGGCAGATGATGGCATTTCACGCATCGATACTTACTTCGGTTCCGGCATAGGGCATAGCCTTGCTTCCGGACGTATCTCCTATATTCTCGGCCTGCAGGGACCAAGTATTTCCATCGATACGGCCTGTTCTTCCTCCTTGGTAACCGTGCACCTGGCTGTCCAAAGTTTGCGAAGCGGTGAATGTGATCTGGCATTGGTTGGAGGGACCAATGCAATTCTCGCACCGGAAAGCACCATCAGCCTGTCGAAATATAACTTTATGGCTCCCGATGGCCGCTGCAAGACCTTCGATGCCAGGGCAGATGGTTTTGTCCGCAGTGAAGGTTGCGGAATGATTG
>DASTJG010000428.1:0-2055 GCA_035716785.1 Anaerolineales bacterium | reverse complement strand
GGAGCAGGAGGATTTCTGTATGGTGTGGGACTTTTCGCGCTGCTCCTCGCCATGCAAGGGATCGGCAGACCTGGCGGCAGTTCATCACCTGGAATCGTCATCCTGGTGATCGCAGGCATCGGACTACTGCTAGGCTGTTTGACCCTCTTGCTGGTTCCCCTGTTCCATATCCTGGGACAGTGGGCGGGCTACCGCATACTCAAGGGCGACGACTATCGTTATCGGCTGGTTGGACGATTAGCGGATAAATGGATTACAAAAGCATCCATCGCCAGGGAGAAGCTGGTATGAAAATCCTGATCGCAGTCGACATGGAAGGTATCACCGGCGTCACTACCTGGGAACAGGTCACGCCCGGGCAGGCAGAGTACGCGCGTTTCCGCAGGTTGATGACCCAGGATGTAAATGCCGCGATCCGCGGCGCGTACGAGGCGGGCGCGGATGAGGTCATCGTGGTGGATGGGCACTGGAATGGGACAAATATCCTGATCGAGGAGCTCGACCCGCGTGCCCGGTTGAACTCCGGCGCCCCATCCCCCTTCTCGATGATGCAGGGCATCGACAAAAGCGTGGACGGGGTGTTGTTCGTTGGCTATCACGCCCGCAACGGGTCATCCAATGCCGTTCTCGATCATACCTGGTCGATGAAGTCGGTGGCAAATGTCTGGCTCAATGATATTCTGACCGGCGAATATGGGTTGAACGCCGCGGTCGCCGGTCACTTTGGTGTACCGGTGCTCATGGTCTCCGGCGACCAGACTGCCTGTGCACAAGTGACTGAACTGCTGGGGGATGTGGAAACCGCAGTGGTCAAACAGGCATCGGGACGCTTCGCGGCGGAATGTCTGGCGCCGGAAGTAACTCAGGAGATAATCTGCCTCACTGCGCAACGCGCCGTCGAACGCTTGTCTGAGGGCGATGTCCCCGATCCCTTTGTGTTGGATACGCCGATCACCGTGACCGTCGAATTCTTCTCCTCCGACATGGCGGACCGCGCCACGCGCATGCCGTTTACCAAGCGTGCAGGCACACGCGTCTCACTCACCGTGAAGGAAATGGCAGCCGCGTACAATGGCTTCCGCTCCCTGGTCATGCTGGCATCAGGATAAATCCTTGGAAAAACTCCCGGCTAAGAAAGCGCGTTCCCACCTTGCAAGCTTGGAATCTCACCCAAATTGGTTACTGCAAAAGATTGACATCACGACTTAACCCGTTACAATTGCGTTCAACTTTAAAAGGAGCTTCCTATTGGATAGACTCGCACGAGTGTGAATGAAGAGATGCTTGTGCCCACTTACTAATTTACGCCACGAATAAAATCTGGCTTCCGCCGCCCTCCAACTGATACTTGGTGAGGCGGCGGGACTGCTTAAGCAATTGCAGTCAACACAGTGGTTCAGAGCTGTTGTGCTTTGGCTGTTTTTGTTTGCAAGGATTCAGAAAGTCAGCTACAGAGTGCCCGGAGACTCTGAGAAAAAATCTCTGGGCACTCTGTAGCAAAAAAGTATGTCGCTGCTTTGGCATTTATGCCAAAGACATTCTGGGCGCAACGCCTTCACCAAGAAGAAAGGATAAAATGGCTGGTCAATATCACTCCTACATGAACCCGAAATGCGCGGCGGGACCGCACGAACAGAAAGGCGGACACGGTGTGTTTGCCCTGGAGCCGATCCAAAAAGGCGAGTTAATCTCGCTCTGGGGCGGTCGCATTGTGACTGCCGACGAACTTGATCCAAACATGCCGAACTTCACACAACGCATCTTACAAATCGAAGAAGGCTTGTACCTGGAAACGCCTGATCCACTCGAACCCACGGATTGTTTCAATCATTCCTGTGAACCAAACGTTGGCTTCTCCGGCCAAATCGGACTGGTCGCCATGCGCGATATCGAAGCAGGGGAAGAGATCAATTTCGATTACGCCATGTGCGATGGCACGCCTTATGACGAGTTCGACTGTGAGTGTGGTTGCGAAAGTTGCCGCGGCCGCATCAGCGGCTCAGACTGGGCGCGCCCCGAGTTGTGGGAGAAATATGACGGTTATTTCATGCCCTA
>DASTJG010000427.1:0-3272 GCA_035716785.1 Anaerolineales bacterium | reverse complement strand
AATTGCTTTCCGGCCTGCACACCGGCTTGTGACAAATATTGGGATTATTGCTCTTCAGATCTCGATCATTTTGATTGTTATGGTAATTATCATGGCAGAACGTATCACTGCTCGTCTGCGTACGCTAAGTGAAATCGTATCGCAGATCTCGCAGGGACGATTGAACGTGTCTGCTCCTGTTGTGGCAGATGACGAGGTTGGCGCACTGGCTCGAGGAGTTAATTCCATGACGGAGAAGCTCCGCCAGACGCTTGATGGATTGCAGAATGAGCTTAATGAGCGCAAACAGGTGGAGAGTAATCTGCTCCAGTTCAGAAAAGTGATGGATGAATCCAATGACTCCATTTTTCTGATCGATCCCGCGACCAGCCGCTGTATTGATTTCAATAAAAGCGCCTGTGAAATTCTTGGTTACAGCCGCGCAGAGCTGGAGCGGCTGAGTATCATGGACATTGCCGAATATGTCACAAGCCTGGACGACTGGCATGAGCGCGTTGATCTGATCCATGAAACGGGCAGTCTGATATTCGAGACAGCCTACCGACGAAAGGATTACACGACATTTCCGGTCGAGATCAGTGCACGCCTGCTGTACTATGGAGACAGAACACTTTTGCTGTTCGTGGTGCGTGACATTACCCTGCGCAAAGAATCGGAAAGGGAGTTGCGTGAGAGTGAGGAACGCTTCAGAAGAGTCTTTCAATCCAGTCCGGTTGCCATCGCCATTACAACGCTCGAAGATGGGCGCCTGATGGATGCTAATTATGCCTACTGGGATCTGACCGGTTACGTGGCAGAACAGGCACTCGGTCGCAATGCCGGCGAACTGAAATTGTGGAAGGATATCCGCGCCCGCGCAGAGTTTGTCGAAGACCTAAAGCGCAAAGGCTCTTTGTTTAATCCGGACGACCAGTTCTATCACACAGATGGAACCCTGAAGTATGTCATTTCCTTCCATGAATTGATCCGGATCGGCCAGGACGACTGTGTTCTATCCATGTTCTATGATATGAGCGCGCAAAAACGGATGATGCAGGCTTTACAGCAAAGCGAGGCGCGCATCCGTGCCATGATAGAGGCGTTTCCTGACATGATCATGGAACTATCTCGGGATGGCATGATCATGAATATCGTTCCGCCCAAGGGGTTTGAAGGAGTCATGCCCATCGATCATTTCGTTGGAAAACAGGTTAGTGAAGTGTTCGATCAGAGCGTGGCTGCTCAAATGTTGCTTGCCATACAGCGCGCCATTGAAACCAATCAAATTGCCATAATCGAGTTTGAAATTCTTATGGGTGACAAACTTCATGCCATGGAGGCGCGGTTGACAGGCAGCGCCTCGGATACAATCCTTGTGATGATCCGGGACTTTACCCAGCGCAAGTGGGTCGAGCAGGAACGCGAAAAACTGATTGTTGAGCTTGAGTCCAAAAACAAGGAGTCGGAAACTCTGCGCGAGAGTGTTGCCATCATTGCGGCTACTCTTGAAAGGTCCGAAGCCATTGGCCGGATCCTGGAACAACTGGAGAGGGTTGTTCCGTTCGACAGCGCCTCGGTTCAATTGATCGACGGGAACATGCTCGAAATCGTCAGCGCGCGCGGCTTTGAGCTCGGTTCAAATAATATAGAGCCCCGTTTCGAACTGAGTGAGAGCGATCCTGCCTATCCGGTTATCTCTGAAAATGTTCCATATGTTCTCTACGAAGACATTCAGATACCCATTCCAGGTTTCGCGGAACCTCCCTACGATCAAATTCATGCCTGGATGGCAGTCCCCTTAAAAGTCAAAGGGGAGATCATCGGGGTGATTGCTTTGGATGGGTATCAGGTTGGTCAATTCTCGGAGAGACATGCACAGTTGGCAGTCACATATGCGAACCAGGTGGCAATTGCCCTGGAAAATGCCCGTCTGTTTTCAGACCTGCAGGCTGAGCTTTCGGTTCGTCAGAGGCTGATCTCTGAACTGGAGAATAAAAACGCCGAGTTGGAGCGTTTTACCTATACTGTTTCTCATGATCTTAAGTCGCCTCTGTTTACCATCCGCGGTTTTCTCGGCTACCTCGAGCAGGATGCCCTTTCCGGCAACCATGAACGGCTCAAAGGAGATATTCGGCGGATCACGGATGCCACTGACAAGATGCAAAGGCTGTTGAATGAATTGCTTGAGCTGTCGCGTGTCGGGCGGCTCAAGAACGAGTCAACCTACATTGATTTCAATGAGCTGGCGTCCGAGGCGCTGGAACTGGTCCATGGACGGATCATGGGACGTGGGATTACCATGTACATTCAGCCGGACCTTCCCCGGGTCTATGGCGACCGCCCGCGTTTGGTGGAGGTCCTGCAGAATTTGCTGGATAACGCCGCCAAGTTCATGGAAGCTCAGGAGCAGCCCTGTATCGAAATTGGGCAGGAGGGAGAGGAGAATGGTCAGCCTGTTTTCTATGTCCGCGATAACGGCATGGGCATTGCGCCTGGGCATCATGATCGCATTTTTGGTTTATTTAACAAGCTGGATCCAAAGACTGACGGCACAGGTGTTGGGCTCGCCCTCGTGAGAAGGATCCTGGAGGTGCATGGCGGGCGGATCTGGATCCAGAGCGAGGTGGGAAAAGGGGCCACGTTCTTCTTTACACTCCCTACCCAGCCGCGCCCGGATTCCGTTATATAATACTACAGCCCCGATGCTCTCAAGCGCAGCAGTCCTGTGGATCGGGGCGTCATCACATCTCAGGAGAATCCTACATGAAGCGAGCGGTCAGCGTCAGCATTGGCTCATCCAAGCGCAACAAAGCTGTGGAAGTAACCCTGCTCGGCGAAAAAGTTAGCATCGAACGCATTGGTACTGACGGCGATATGGAAGCTGCAGCATTGAAGTTCAAGGAATTGGATGGGAAGGTGGATGCTTTTGGCGTGGGTGGCGCGGACCTTGGCGCCTACATCGAAGGCAAATTCCATCCTTATCATTCGGTACAAAGCCTTACTCGCTATATTCAAAAAACTCCTGTTGTGGATGGCGCCGGCCTGAAAAACACGCTTGAAAACAAAGCTCCCCGATTTCTCGATGAAAAACTTGGTGATTATATCCAGGCACATGGCCGGAAAGTGATGATTGTCCTTGGGATAGACCGCTGGGGACTCTCCAAGTCCTTTGTCGATGCGGGGTATGAAACTGTTTTTGGTGATCTGATGTTTGCCCTGGGTGTTCCGATCCCCATCCGGTCCATTGGAGGTTTGCGTACGCTGGCCACCCTGCTCATCCCGATCGTGACGCG
>DASTJG010000426.1:0-5837 GCA_035716785.1 Anaerolineales bacterium | reverse complement strand
AGGATGTCGTACTTTTGGAGTCTGGCAGCTTGCTGCCAAGAATTCCAGAAGCGAGCTTCGGGACTCCAAAGCCGGAACCAGAAGTTATCCGTCAAGTGTGCAGCGTAATTGCGCCAGGGCAGAGAGATGATCTCAACGGTGTCCCCCTGTGCGCGCAGGTATTCGACTAACTTGCGATCATACAAATATCCGCCGCTCAGAGTATCGAGCGAACCATAAATGACAAAGCCTATTTTCATTTGACATGTTTATCTTTTTATCTGATAAGATGCCCAGGCCAGATCATTTTCCCACAGTACAACTTTGATGGTAGAGATATTTTTTGCCTTAATTCGTTCGCTCAGTGTTGTACACAGAATCCGTGAGAAATGTTCAATGGATGGATTCAAGCCTGCGAATTCCGGCTTGTCGTTTAGCATTTGTTCCCTGTAGTAATTGACCACATCGTCCAGATGCTTTTCGATATCGACGATATCCACCAGGTAACCATGCTGGTCGAGTTCCTGCCCCTTGAGCCGCAACTCCAGGACATAGTGATGCGAATTGGGAAAGTTCTCCGGTCCCCAATCGCCGCCGATCAGGAAATGTCTTGCAATGAAATCCCGCTTTACGCCAAGTGTATACATGTGGGTGCTCCGGTTTCAGGTATCAGGTGCCAGGTGTCAGGTGGGGTTGACGGTGCGCATGACGGGCCGTCCATTTTCCTTGCTCACGGGCATGGCAAAGTCAAAGGCGTCGATATTCGTGCAGAGCTCAAGGTCCGATTCTGGAAAATCGGGAAAATCAGGATCCAGGTGAAGGCGGGCATCGTAGGATTCGTAAACGCGCTTGATGAAAGGTACTGGATCAGGTTCATGACCTCGCAACAAAGCTTCCAGATATTCCGCGCAGGCAAGGTCTTCATCGCCTCGTCCAGCGCCGACCTGACCTGTGACCACAAAGGTGACCTGCTCTGCTCTGAGATTGCGAATATGCATGATCGTTGCATTCGCAACCACAAGGCTCGCCGCCAGCAGAGTATTGGCACTGGTGCTTCGCACAATGCCCTGCGTGCCCGCGCCCGTGCGCTGGATGATGGCTCGTCCATTCAAGTCAAGCATATTTGTTTGAGTCGGCGAATTCCCGAAATCGAATCCTTCCGGTGGGAGTCCGCCTACCTCGCCGCAAGCGAGCGAGTTTGGGGTCGCAGCTTTGAGGCTCAGCGCCTCTTCCACCGTGCTGACGGGATAAATTTCCCTGGCGCCACGCGCGAAGGCATAGGCAGCATTTGTGAAGGCGCGGATGACATCGATGACAATCACCACTCCCGTTGCCTCGCGGCAGGTGTCAAGGTTGGTGTAATGAAATTTCATGTGTTGTACGTGAAGACAAGCTGAATCGTCTCCTGTGGATTTTCATCCAGCAGTTTATAGGCGTTCACTGCCTTTTCAATTGGAAAGCGATGCGTGATCCACTTCTCTGGTTTGATTCGTTCCAGTGCTTTCCAGACAGTCTCGAAGCGGCGTGCCTTATCCCAACGGCCGGAGAGTTCTGGCGCGATGGTGCTGACCTGCGAGGAGATCAACTTGATCCGTGAGCGATGGAACGCGCCGCCCAGGTCGATCTCGGCGCGCTTTTCTCCGTACCAGGAACCGATCACGATGCGGCCGGAGAATCCTGTCAGAGCCAGCGCGTCGTTGAGAGTCTCCGGACGCCCGCTGAGTTCAAAGGTCAGATCTGCACCTCCACGGAGCAGGGTCTCCGCATCTTTGTGAAAACTCGGCAAGTTTGGATCAAGCGATAGGTGATCGCCGACAGGTGATAACCTGCGCCTCAATTCGTAGCAATCCGCCGTGACCAGTGTTGCAAGTGGAAATTCGCTCAGCAGGGATGCAGTCAATAATCCAACGATACCCTGTCCCAACACCAGCACGCGTTCACCCAGGATTGGCGCGGCATCCTGTACCAGATTGACGGCCGTTTCCATGTTGGGAAGGAAGCAGGCGGTTTCAGGAGATAGTGAGGAGGGGATAGGGAGGAGTGAATCAACTTTGCAAATGAAGTGAGATGTATGAGGCTGGAATGCAAAAACGGGTTTGTCGCGCCAGGATTTGTCAACCTGTGTACCTGTCTCCTTCACTGCTCCCGCACACGCGTATCCGAATGCCAGCGGATACTGAAAGCCGCCGCGCAACGATGAGATAACGGGATCTGTTTCCAGGTCGCGCGGGAAGCGGCCCTGATAGACGAGCATCTCCGTCCCGGCGCTGATCGCGGAGCAGGTGGTCTCCACCAGAACGTCGTCCGCGCCGGGAATGGGAAGGGTCTCCTCACGGAGCTCCACCTGTCGCGGCGCGGTGAAATATAAAATCTTGCGTTTCACTACCCCCATTTTACCTTGTGGCGCGGGATTTATCTCTACTTCGGCCTGTCAGCAAGCAGGAATCCCATCAAAAACAATTCGGCGGTTTTGGCGTAATAGCCGATGGCGGCGTTACTGAAATCGAAGGTGAATGTCTTGTCGCCCATAATGACCCACAGGACAAAGGTAAGCACGGTGTAACCCAGCAGCGCCCACCAGACCAGTTTATGTCTCTGTTGAAAAAAGGGAATGGGCAGAAAATAAGCGCCCAGCAAGGCCAGGTACCCCAAGCCGTTCAATGCGATGGGATCGAGTCCGAGCCGCGGGAAAAGCGAGAGATGCAGAAGTGCGGTCGCCAGTGTGCTCAGAATAATCCCATAATGTTTACCGGTAAGATTCATAATCGTCTCCTTTATTCTAAGGCTTAGAAAAATTGTAATGAAAAAAGAGCAACTGTCATTAAATGCCAGTTAGGAATTAATTTCACGAATGAAATTTCCGGCAAGAAGCACCCCAATTCCTCCGTTCAGCAGGTCACGAGCGCGCATGATCAAGGAAATGCTGATCCCAACGGCGGGGGTGTATCCCAGAGTTGTTAACGCATATACCTGGCTGGCTTCCAGCGCGCCCAGTCCGCCGGGCAGCGGCAGGAGGAAGGCAAACAACGCGGCAGTCAGCGCGGCGAGCGTTTGTTCAAAGGAAAGGTTGGCATTCAGAAAGGAAGCCATCAAAAAATATTCGGCAGCCATCCCTGCCCAGGCCAGCATCGAAAACCCGAGTGCGAGCAGCAGTGCCTTCATTCGTCTGTGTGCAAAGGCTGCTGCCATTCTTTCGGAGACGATGATGAGGCGTACCCAGTTTGGACTTCCGATGAGAGATGTGGCGCAGCGCAGCACGTTCGAAATAGGATACTGGCCTCGATAAAGCAAAATTAAATGAACGACCGGCCATAACAGAACCACAGCTACCGGGATCAGACTCCCGAGTGCCTGCGTGCCATTTCGCGAGATCAATCCTACCCGCACTGCAGCCGCTAAACCGATCCCGATCAGAATGAAGTTGGCAAGGAACTCAAGCAGTTTGTCCATGATGACGGCTGAGGTGGCGCGGGCGAATGAAATGCCATGATTCCGCTGCAGGTACAACACTTGCAGCGGTTCGCCTCCCACCTGCGGTCCCGGTGTGAAGTAGCTCAACCCGAATACGGAAAGGCGATACCGGATCAACGGCAGAAACGGAACGGCTGGATTTTCTGCATGTACAATGATCCACCAGCGTGCAGTGATAAAGAGGATGACAAGTGCATTGATGATAAAAAGAATTGCAATTTGCGAAAGATGCAGTTGTGCGAGCGCGTTCCAGATCTCCCTGAATGGCGCGTTGCGAAGCGCGAAGTAAAGCAGAATGACAAGAACAGAATACACCGTGAAAAGATGTAAAGCGCGCAACGATTTCCCCTTTACTCTCGTGGGTGACCGACTTTCTGATATTTCAGGGGAAGACTGGTGTAAGGGGAGATTCACAGCAATCTTTCCCCTTCGCCAACCGGGGGATTTTCAATCAACTGCTTCATTTCAGCCAGCACGGCTTCGTGAATGACCTTGGTCTCGGTCGTGCCGAGGTCTTTGGCATAGATGGGTTTGCCGATCTGCACCCGCACGTGGACATCCTTCTTCTTGAACATGACATGTGCCAGCAACTGCAGCGCAGCAGCGAGCTTTTCCCGTTCTTCACGCGCCCGCTTGAGATAGGTAAATGGATGATTAACGGTCTTCTTGCGAAGGACACCGCGCACCAGGACAGGCAGGACAGGAGTCTCAGGAGCCATGCGGATGAAGACACCGACACTGTCCGTCCAGGAATGCAACGATGCCACCGCGCCCTTTTGGACATCGGGATCGGGTTCGATATGACCGGCCGGGAAGGTGAGGGCTGCGCCACCCGCTCGCAGGTGCGCGCTGATCTGCCGGATCAGCATGAAGCGTGACCCAGAGTCATCTGTCACATAGGCGAGCTGCTTGCTCATGTTGGGCAGCGCGTTCAGGAAGGGACGGTTGAGGGCGATGATCTTCAGGTCCGGTCGGTTGAGCGAGATAAAAAGCGAGAGTGCGTCGCTCATGCCCGGATGATTGGACAAAGTCAGAAAACCGCGCAGGGGAATCCGGTCAGCGCCGAAGACGCGGATATCATCCACATAATTGCGGGCGGCCAGACGTGACGCCTCGACCAATCCGTGCACGCTGATCGCGGAGTCGAATGCGACTATCTGGCGGGCAAAGATTTGCGGTGGAGAAGCAAAGGCAAAGCGCAGCAGACGCGCCAGCAACGGATGGTCCTGCCAGCCAAAGGATGAAATCAGATCGTCTAAATTAATTTGAGTAAGAGTTTCTACATTTGAAGGTGTCATTCGGGCTCCATCGAAAAATGAAGCGGATACCCCTCCAGTCCCGCCGCGAAGTGGGCCTTGTTGATGCGCTTCTCCGCTTCAGACTTTGGAAGGGTTTGCACATACGCCAGTCCGGTGACGTGTGCGATGAGCATGATCTCGTAGGCTTTTGGGTTCGATTGATAAAAGATCGTCTTCAGCACATGGACAACAAAGTCCATCGGTGTGACGTCGTCATTGTGAACGAGAACGCGGTACAGCGGCTCAAGCTCAGTCTCCTCTTCCTGGTCTGGGATAATTTCAATCTCAGGAACTACTGGTGCAGTCATTTATGTATACGTTTTTTCTCCTGCTTTTGGATTTCCCGAATTGGTACGAATTCTTTAAAGCTTCGCAGAAATTCGTGGTAAGAAACAATTTTTTTAATACAGCTCACTCAATGTCTGGAATTCTTCCTTCGACAACTCGATCTCTGCGGCCTGGAAATTCTCCCGAATGTGCTGCGGGTTGAGTGACATCGGGATGGTGATGACGCGCGGCTGGGCGACCAGCCATGCCAGCGCGATCTGAAACGGTGTAGCCGAATGTGCCTCGGCGCTTTGGCGCAGGGTCTTGTTGACGGGCAGGTTGCGGAACTTCACCGGCGAATATGCCGTGAGCAAAATATCGTTTTGCTGGCAGTACTCCAACACACCATTTTCGACGTAAGCCTTGTCAGGCAGGCGGTAGGGGACCTGATCGGTCAGGATGGGCGTTTCAGAAAGCGCTTGCGCCTCCCTGAGCAGTTTCAGCTTGAAGTTGCTCACGCCGAGATGTTTTATTTTGCCATCCCTGACCAGTTGGTTCAGTGCCCGGAACGCCTCGTCGAGTTTCATGCCTGGCCGCGGCGGCCAGTGGATGAGATACAAATCGATATAGTCCATGTTGATGCGACGTAAACTGCCCTCGCATGAGCTCAGGACCTGATCGTATTGCAGATGATCGGGGGAAACTTTTGTCGTGATGAATAGCTTCTCGCGTGGAATCCTGGACTCTTTCACTGCAATCCCAAGCAATTCCTCGCTGTGACCGTCCGCGTAAATCTCCGCCGTGTCGAAGTGGATGTAGCCG
>DASTJG010000425.1:0-2142 GCA_035716785.1 Anaerolineales bacterium | reverse complement strand
AAAACAAAATGGACTTTAATGAATGGGGTGCGGCCCTAGTGGCATCGTTTACTACCGCACTCACTATGTTTTTGGCAGCCATTCCGCGCATTATCGGTTTCCTGGTGATCATCATCATCGGTTGGTTTATCTCGGGTCTGCTTGCCGCCGGGGTTGCCGCGCTATTACGGGCCGTGCGCTTTAATGAGTTGGCACAGAGTTCCGGCTTCGGAGGCTTTGTACGAAATATGGGCGTACGGAAGGATCCCTCCGGATTGCTGGCCGATATTGTCAAATGGTTTGTACGTTTGATCGTACTGGTTGTGGCCTTCGACGCGCTCGGTCTGCCCGCGGTTTCGGCTGTGCTTCAGCAGTTCCTGCTCTGGATCCCGAACCTGGTTGTGGCCGTTGTGGTTCTCGTGATTGCTGGTCTGGCCGCCAATGCGTTGGGAAACCTGATCCGTGGCGCCACGGCACAGGCCGGGTTTGATAACCCGGATCTTCTGGCGACGATCGCCCGCGTAGCTGTCTGGGGGTTTGGCATTGTCATCGCGGTCAACCAGATTGGGATTGCTCAAACGCTGGTCAATACCCTTTTCATGGGCTTTATTGGGGCACTGGCGTTGGCTGCTGGTCTGGCCTTTGGTCTGGGTGGACGTGAGACTGCCGGTCAGATCGTGCAAAACTGGTACAACCGGGGGCGCGCAAACCAGCCTAAGATGGAGCGGGCCGCCGAGAATATGGAGCGCCAGGCACAACGGAATATGCCATCGACGAGGGGAGCAGATGACTAGATCGTAGTCTGGTGGCTTTCCATCGAATAAAACATTTCTGGCTGACTGCTCATTTGGGTGGTCAGCCAGATCTGTTTAAAGCCTGATCTGTGGGAACCATAAAGTTTTGTAAGGATTGTTTTTCTGGTTAGATTAAATTCGGCATATAATTCAGATTCAGAGGACTTTTTGCGTGGAAACATCGGTCAAGAGGGTCAACCGTTCCAAGGAAGCTGCTCGAGCGAGTTACAACCGTCTCAGCCGCTGGTATGACCTCGTTGCTGGAAGCACTGAAAAAAAGTACCGGGATTGGGGGTTGGAGAAACTATCGGCTCAACCGGGTGAAAAGATATTGGAGATCGGATTCGGGACGGGACACTGTCTGGTCGCGCTGGCAAAGGCAGTCGGACCCACCGGGCGTGTGATCGGGCTGGATATCTCTGACGGGATGCTTGTCATCGCGCGGGAGCGTTTGCAACAGGAAGGGTTGGCAGAGCAAACCGATCTGCACGTAGGCGACGCCGTCAAACTGGATTTCATCGCATCGAACAGTCTGAACGGTGTCTTCATGAGCTTCACCCTGGAACTGTTCGACAACCCCGAAATCCCGCGTGTACTGCAGGAAATACATCGTGTTCTGAAGCCTGGCGGCCGGCTGGCAGTGGTATCCATGACTAAGACAGATCCGCCCGGCATGGCTGTCCGCATGTACGAATGGTTCCACGAACACATGCCCAACTACGCGGACTGCCGTCCAATCTTTGCAAGGCTCGCGCTCGAACAGAGCGGATTTGCGATTCTGGATGTCAGCGTTTCGTCCATGTGGGGATTGCCTGTGGAGATCGTTTTGGGGAAAAGATCATGAAGATCATTTACATTGCCTCCGGCGCAGCCAACATGTATTGCGGCAGCTGTATGCACGATAATGCGCTTGCCGCAGCCTTGAAAGCCGCGGGGCAGGATGTCAACCTGTTCCCGCTCTACACGCCGATGCGCCTGGATGAAGAGAGTGTTGGTGAGAAGCAGATTTTCTATGGTGGGATCAAGGCCTATTTGCTGCAAAAGTATCCGCGTCCGTTTTTCGGGCGCGATCTTTTACTGCGCTTTGCGGGTTCACAGGCGCTTCTGCGACTGATGCCTCGCTTCGATATTGGCTCCGCGGTTGACCCGAAGGCAAATGCAGAAATGACCATTTCCATTCTGAAAGGGGAGGAGGGGCACCAACGCGAGCTGCTGCAGGAATTGGTCAGTTGGATCAAGTCAAACTATCAACCGGATGTTATCCACATCACAAATACTTTATTGATCGGCGTCGCGCGCGAGTTCAAGCGTTCGCTTCAAGTTCCGATCACGTGTGGGCTGCATGGTGAAGACATCTTCCTGGAAGGGA
>DASTJG010000424.1:0-5222 GCA_035716785.1 Anaerolineales bacterium | reverse complement strand
ATGGGAAACGGATCGCTTTCGTGAAACGCGAAAACCCGGACGACGAACGTGCCGATCAGGTCAGCGAGGCATTGATCAGCAACCTTTACATTGTCGATGTGCAAAGCGGATCTCTCACGCAGGTCACGCATCTCGAAGACGGAAGGACCGAAACTCCGTTCTGGTCACCCGGCGGGAACACTCTGGCTTTCAATATAGTCATAAATGATAGAATGGAAGTGCGAATCGCGGACCTTGCAACAGGGGAGATCCGGTCTCTGATAACAGAGTCAGCCTGTTGTCCCGCGTGGATGCGAAAGTGAGTCTACATGATTCGGCGAATCATACTAATTCTTATCGTAGCGTTGATCTTAACGTCCTGTGGCGCTGCTGCTCCGGCTACCCAGTATCCCAATGATGTTCAGGCAACAGAAGCGCCCGCCACCGAGGCTCCTGCAGCAACAGAGCCGGCTGCTACCGAGGAAGCAACAGAACCTCCGGCGCAGCCTCAGGCTGTTGAAACATCTACTCCTCAGGCAACGCAGGCTTTAGCGGTACCGACCGACACCCCCTTGCCAACGCTTGACCTGCCAACCGAGTCCGTCAATGCTCCTGCACAAATGGTCTGGGATGGGCTGCCCACCTATCTCGGCGAATCGACACCGGGTTATTCGTTCCGTGTTACATATGACCCTGATCTCTGGGCGCTGACGACTGACCAATTTGGTTTCCCCGCGCTGGCTCATCGCCAGGTTCCAACCTGCATAATTTCTGTCACATCGGGGCGCGGTTTGCCGGGCAACATGAGTGTTGAGCATGACACCTTACAGGCCGGGAACATCACATTTGATGTCGGCAAAGTATATGAAAATGGAGTTTTGAAATTCGTAACGTATACAGGCGGCAATGGGACCATCATTACCGGTTTCCAGGTAAGCTTCGAAGAACTCGTGGATGAATGTCTTCTGGACGCAGAGACGGTTCTTGCCACGCTGAAGTCTGTTCCCGTTTCGCAAGCGACGCCTCAACCTTGATAAAATGTGTGGGATGCGGAAATCATCGTGATCCGTTCACTGAAAAACGTACTCACAGCCCTCCTGTTCTGCGGACTCTTCCTCGGCGTGCGCGGCGCCTCGGCGGAACGTTCCGACGCGCCGCCGCAGGCTGTCACGCCGTTTCTTTACCCACCCTACCCAGGAACGGCAGCCCAGGAATCCGTCTTCGATCATTCCACCCCCCACTACACCTACGACAACATCATTGTCGCGTTTACAGGAGATCAGGCGCGCAAGAACTGCCCCTCGCCCGCGCCGCCCGGTGTCCCACCACCTCAGGCCGGTGTTTGCAACGCAGGCGCGGGTGGATATTGGTCCTACAGCCTCGGTGATTGGGTTTACTACGATGGTCACGATGGCGTGGATTATGGCATCTCGTATCGCCCTGTGTACGCCGCGGCGGACGCGGACCAGATCGTCTACGCAGGCTGGTGGGACCCGCAGAATCACAAGATCAATCTTGGCATCTATGTCCGTTTGCACCATCCCAATGGCTACAATACTTATTATGGGCACATGAGTTCGGTCGCGGTGCAGTCCTGTTCCACACCGGGCTGTACGTTTGTGCCTCATGGGCAAATGCTGGGCATCAGCGGCACCACCGGGAACTCCTCCGGGCCGCATTTGCATTTGCTGGTTCGCAATCCTTCTAACAAGTCCGTGGATCCGTATGGCTGGAGGGGAACAGGTACAGATCCCTGGATAAATAATCAAAAAGAATCTTTGTGGGTGACGTATCCTGCGCTTGCCTATTACGGCGCGCAGATCTATCCCTCGGGGCCGGAACTCCAATATCCACAAGCCCCATCCACAGGCATCCTTGTCGATGACGGCACAGCCGGTTTCGATGAAACTCCGGATGAATGCTGGCATGACATTGCTTACAGCGGCGCGCAGGGTGGCGTGATGCGGTATATCCGGCCGCGTACCACCGCGCCCACCTGCACCGCGCAATGGTATCTCCCGCGGGGCGCAAGTGCCGGGATCTATGCTGTTTACGTCCGCATCCCCGCGACTCGGGCGACGACGGAAGGCGCGATCTACACCATTCGTCATGCAGGGAGATCTGATCAAGTCGTTGTGAATCAAGCAGTCTTTCCCAATATTTACTATGTTACCGATGGCTGGCTTTATATCGGCAGATACAATTTCAACAGTGGTGGAGAGGAGTACATCGAATTGACGAACCGGACTCAGGATGAGGCCGCGACAGTTTCCAGTTTGTTTGTGGGTGTGGACGCAGTCCGATTTGTGTTCCAGGGCGCCGCGACCGCGACTCCACCCACGCCATTCACCGTGACCCCGACCCGAACCCCCACCGCGACGCTCACCCCATCGCGCACGTCCACGCCGAGCCAAACCCCGACCAATTCAAGAACCCCGACGGCAACGCGTACGCCTACAAAAACCCGTACGCCAACGTTTACACCTACGGCCTCACGGACGCGTACGCCTACCCGTACGCCAACGCCGAGCCGAACTCCGACCATTACGCGGACACCTACATCCACGCGTACCCCGACGATCACCCGAACACCTACATCGACGCGTACCGCTACAGCAACCCGTACGCCGACTCGAACACCGACTGCGACGCGTACTCGCACACCTACCCGTACGCTCACCATAACCCGAACGGCCACCGCAACGCGTACTCATACGCCTACGCGGACACCGACGCGCACGCCTACCATCACTCGCACGCCAACCGCGACGCGTACACGAATCCCAACTGCTACTCGTACTTATACGTTGATCGATGTGTACTTTGTGAATAAGTTCCGCTATGAAAATAACCTGCCGCCCTTCGAAGTGAACGGCGTGCGCTGGGCGCGTTCCAACATGCTGCCCCAATCCGCGCTGAGTGAATACTTCAAGGGTCCCGGCTCAACGGAGCGGTATTACTATGGCTGGATCGCCCTCTACAATGGCTTTACTGGCTATAGCAAACTGGAAATCCGCGAGGGCGTCGCGCATGTCTACCTCACGGGAACGTGCGCGCCAGATGAGCGCGATTTCAATATCGCGGATCTGATCATTTTGAATCTCAAGCAATTCCCCGAAATAAAATTTGTGAAGATTTACGACGAGAATGGTGGGACACAAAACCCGGATGGATTGAGTGATTCCATTCCTGCCTGTTTGCAGCCATAAAATTGATATGTCACTCTGAGCAAGTGGCGCTAGCCACGAGCGAAGAGTCTCTGTGATTATGGTAGAGACCCTTCGCTGTGCTCACATCGTCCCGACACCGCATGATTTGCTTGAGCAAATCACGGTGGGTGCAGGTGTGTCCTTCGGGAGGGTGACATAAATGGATTGTCCCTTACACCACCACTGCTTCCACCGACTGGATCGGCGGCAGGTAGTCTGCCAGCAGATCCCAGCTATCGCCAGAATCGCGGCTATAAAATAGTTGCCCAGTATTTGTGCCGACATAAACCCCTGCATCTTCGAACGAATCGGTCCCCATTGCCTCACGCAGCGCAACGAGGTGAGCTTTCTCCGGCAGCCCCTTCGTCAGCCGTTCCCAGGAATCGCCGGCATCGCGGCTGCGCCACACGGAGAATTTGCCGTCCACGCTCATGCGGAATTCGTCACTCTCTTCCAGGACAACGTATACCGTACGCGGGTCCGTGGGATGGACCGCGATCGGAAAGCCGAAGCGCGACGGCAATTTGCCTTCTCCGATGTCGATCCAATCCTCGCCGGCATTGTCGCTGCGATAGACGCCACAGTGGTTTTGTTGATAAAGCAGGTTTGGGTTGGACGGATGCATGACCATTTTATGCACACACTGCCCGAACTCCGGGAACTTGTTCGGCATGAAATCGGCGCGCACGTTCTTGTTGTGCGGACGCCAGGTCAGCCCGCCGTCGTCGGTGCGGTAACAGCCCGCGGCGGAGATGGCGATATACATCCGCTGGGGATTCGCCGGGTCCAATAAGATCGTATGCAGGCACAAGCCTCCGGCGCCGGGATTCCATTCCCCGCGCTGAGGGTGATCGTACAGGCTCTCGTTGAGTTCCCAGGTTTCACCGCGGTCCTTCGAGATGAATAGCGAAGCAGGCTGCGCCCCGGCATACAACACATTTGGCTCACTCGCGCGTCCGGGCTTGATGTTCCAGACTTTGATCATCTTTTCCGGCTGTTCCTTGATGCTTTCGCCACCCTCCGAGCGGAACGCTTCCTCGACCGTGCTGGCGGGTCTTCCGGATTTCGATGAGCGAGTGAGGATGGGAACTTCCTTCGCCTGGGTCCAGGTCTTGCCGAAGTCATCTGAATAATGGGTGGTCGGACCATAGACGAAATGACTGGTCGCCGCGTGCAACCGCCGGTCACGCGGGTCCATCTGGATGTGCATCACATTCCAGCTCTTGAATTGAATGTCACTGACTTTCCATCGTTTGCGTTTCTCGTTGCTTTCGAAAATAAAGCCACCCTTCTGTGTCCCAACCAGGACCATGACCTTTTTACTCATAAGTGTCTCCTCTCGTCTGATATCGAATAAATGTTCTAAAATTCTAACATAGATGGCGAGAGGATTTCATTAAAAAATTCAAAGAGCGTTTGTGCCTAAAAAACTGTTGAAAAGATTCGCCAACTCCTTATAATTTATAAAAAAGCCCATTGCAATAAATCAGCCCGCCGATTACGATTCTCGTCCGAAAAGGAGGAATGAATGAGAAATCGTTTATGGGTGATGATTGTTGTACTTACCTTCGGAGTGTCGTCCTGCAATTTGCCAACTTCCCAGACGACAAAAACGCCCCTCACTACGCCGGTGCTTGATACGCCGACATCAAGCACTCCTACCCCCACGCCGACTTTTATCGCGACCTTATTAGATATTGAGCTTCCAACGGTCACCCCCACTTCTACGCCCAGCGTTTTTCTTGCCTCGCCAAAAGACCAGCCGGTTAATTGCCGCTTTGGACCCGGGACATCGTATGCGGTGATCGGGGCATTGATCCTGGGCAGGCAGGCAGAGATGATCGGTCGAAATTCGGATTCGACCTGGTGGTACGTTCGGAATCCAAGCGACCCTTCCACATCCTGTTGGCTTTCGGCGGAGTTCGTCCAAACCGTGGGGGATGTGCAATCGCTGCCGGTGGTGAACTCGCCCGATATCATGGTCACAGGTATCCAGGTCCTGATCGAACCGGCTTTCATCAATATAGCCTGTGA
>DASTJG010000423.1:0-24162 GCA_035716785.1 Anaerolineales bacterium | reverse complement strand
CGTTGAAATCGAGGTCGAGAAGCAGCTCGGCTTCAACAACAAACAACAGATCGAAGAATACGGCATCGACAAATTCAATGAGTTGTGCAAGAAATCCGTGTTCACCTATATCCAGGATTGGGAAAAGCTCACTGATCGGATCGCCTTCTGGGTCGATCTCGAAGACGCGTACGTCACCTACACCAATGACTATATCGAGTCGATCTGGTGGATCCTGAAAAACTTCTGGGACAAGGATTTGCTGTTCAAGGGTTATAAGGTTGTACCGTACTGCCCGCGTTGCGGCACGCCTCTTTCGGACCATGAAGTCCATTACCCCGATGCGATCCAGGATACGGATGATCCGTCGGTTTTTGTGCGCCTGCCCCTGGCGGACCAGCCTGAGGTTTCGCTGCTGGTCTGGACGACGACGCCCTGGACCCTGCCCGGCAACGTGGCTGTCGCCGCGCACCCCGACGTGGATTATGTCATCGTACAACGTGACAACAACGGCACCCCGGAAAAATTGATCCTTGCCAAGTCACTGGTCGAAAAAGTCTTCAAGGACGAAGAGGTATTGATCATTGAGACATTCAAGGGCAAGAAATTGAAGGGCGTGAAATATCTTCCGCTTTTCACGTTCCTGCCGCCAGACAAGCCGGCTCACTACGTCGCGCTGGCAGAGTATGTGACAACAGAAGATGGAACAGGCCTGGTCCACATCGCGCCCGCCTTCGGCGCGGAAGACATGGATGTCGGCAGAGAATACAACCTGCCTGTGCTCATGACAGTGTTGCCCGATGGCAAATTCATCCCGGAAGTGAAGCCCTGGCGCGGTCGATACATCAAGGACGCGGATCCATTGATCATTGAAGATCTGCGGGCGCGCGGTTTGTTGTTCCGTGTGGAAATGTACACACATGCCTATCCCTTCTGTTGGCGCTGTAAAACGCCTCTCATGTATTACGCGCGCGAGTCCTGGTACATCCGCACAAGTGCATTCCGTGACCAGCTGGTGGCTTTGAATAACACCATCAACTGGGTTCCTGAGCACGTTAAGGAAGGTCGTTTTGGGAACTGGCTGGCCAATAATATCGATTGGGCGTTGAGCCGCGAGCGCTACTGGGGTACTCCACTGCCCATCTGGGAATGTGCGTCCTGCAAACATCGTGAGGGTGTTGGTTCCGTGAAAGAACTCTCCGAAAAAGCAGGTCGTGATTTGAGCGACCTCGATCTACACCGTCCATACGTGGATCAGGTCCATTGGGATTGCTCCGAGTGCGGCGGCAAGATGTCGCGCGTGCCTGACCTGATCGATGTGTGGTTCGACTCCGGGTCCATGCCGGTCGCGCAGTGGCACTATCCGTTTGAGAATCAGGAGAAGTTCAAGGAACAATTCCCCGCGGATTACATTTGTGAAGCTGTGGATCAAACGCGCGGCTGGTTCTATTCACTGCATGCCATCAGTACCTTGTTGTTTGGTGAAGTCTCTTTCAAGAATGTCATCTGCCTGGGTTTGATCCAGGATGCCGAGGGACAGAAGATGTCCAAGTCCAAGGGTAACATCGTTGTTCCATGGGATGTGCTGAGTGTTCACGGCGCAGATGCGTTCCGCTGGTATCTCTATACGGCCACACCGCCAGGGAACGAGCGCCGCTTCTCTTCAGACTTGGTGGGCGAGGTCATACGCAGTTTCACGCTCACGTTGTGGAACGTCTATTCGTTCTTCGTGACCTATGCCAATCTCGATAAACCCACCGTCACCACGCTGCCGATCGCGACCAGTGATCTGGATCGCTGGCTGCTCTCGGAACTGAATGTGCTTGTCCGTGACGTGACGGCAGCCTACGAAAATTATGACGTGCCGAACGCGACGCGCCCGATCGAAGCGTTCGTGGAAAAGATGTCCACCTGGTATCTGCGCCGTTCACGCCGCCGCTTCTGGAAGTCCGAATCGGATTCCGATAAACAGGCCGCGTATTCCACCCTGTACACGGCTCTGGTTACCGTGGCAAAGCTGCTGGCCCCGTCGATGCCTTTCCTGGCTGACGAGTTGTACCAGAACCTGGTCCGTTCGGTGGATGAAGCCGCACCTGAGTCTGTCCATCTCGCCGAGTGGCCAGAAGTCTTCCCAGAGATGATCGACGAGTCTCTCAACCGTGATATGACTCTGGTGATGCGACTCGTGTCCCTTGGACACTCTGCCCGCCAGAAGGCGAATCGCAAGGTCCGCCAGCCATTGGCGGAGGCAGCCTTCTCGGTTGGGAACGCCTCCGAGCGCGCCGCGGTGGAAACCTACGCCGATCTGTTCATGGACGAGTTGAACGTCAAGCAGGTCCGTTTGCTTGATTCAGCAACGGAGGCCGTCTCACACACGGTCAAGCCGCTGCCCAAGCAGCTGGGGCAGAAGTATGGGAATAAATTCCCTGCCATCCAGAAGGCGATCTTAGCGATGAACGCAGAGGACGCCGCGCACCGGCTGCTGGAAGGGAATCGTTTGAACGTCCCGGTCAACGGCGAGTCATACGACATCCTGCCAGATGAAGTAGAGGTCAAAGCGCTGGCAAAGGAAGGCTTTGCCGTGGCAGAGGAAGGCGCCTACGTCGCGGCGCTTGTCACGGAGCTGACGCCTGAACTCGTTCAGGAAGGGTTGGCGCGTGAATTTGTCCGCCGGGTGCAGGACTTGCGCAAGACTGCCGACCTGGACGTGGCAGACCGGATCGAGTTGTTCGTTGATGCCTCAGCCGGACTCAGGTCCGCGCTGGAGGCGCACAGGGACTACATCACTGCCGAAACGCTGACGTCCAATCTCGTGTTCGGGAGTCCGCCCAAAGGCGCATCCGTTGCGGAAGACGGATTTGAAGGTGAAAAGATGACCGTCGGTCTGGTCAAAAAATAAATTTGAAAGGCGTGGCGCCACCGGCGCCACGCCTTTCCCTTTATAATAACGGCGGTCAATACTAATCACTGAGGTGAAAATGTTTGAAAGACTTCCGCTGTTCGTAAAAAAAACGTTGGCCTGGAGCGTCCATTTGTTCACAGCTACCGGCGCGGTCTGGGGACTGTTGACCCTGCTGGCTGTCTTCGAACAGAACTGGCGCATGGCCATTATCTGGATCATGATTGCAATGTTCGTGGATGGGTTTGACGGTATGTTGGCGCGCTGGTTCCGTGTGAAGGAATATGCCTATCAGGTGGACGGGGCCTTGCTCGATAATATTATTGATTATCTTAACTTCGTGGTCGTTGCGGCGTTGATCCTGGTCAAAGCCCCGAGCCTTCTGCCTCCCGGCTTTGCGATGGCTGGCGCGGTTTCGATTTTGTTGACCTCCGCCTACCAGTTCACACAGGTCGATGCAAAAACAGACGACAAATCCTATTTCTTCAAAGGGTTTCCATCCTATTGGAACTTCCTGGTACTTTACATGATGCTACTCGGGTTGAATCCGTGGATCAACCTGGCATTACTGGTCATTTGCAACATCCTTGTGTTTGTGCCTGTGAAATATCTTTACCCGAGTCGCAATACCCGCCTGCGCCGACTCACGCTGGGGCTTACCTATCTTTACGCTGCGATTGGCGTCTGGGGACTGATGCAATACCCCACTGTCCCGCAGTGGGTGATGTGGATTTCACTTGTTTATGTCGCCTATTACGCGTTGCTTAGCTTTTTCCCAAAGATCGGTCAGGTTGAACCCGCATAGCCTTATGTACATTGAGATTGTCTCTAAAGCTACCCAGGAGCTTTGTGACACCCTGCAGCGATTAGTTCCACAGCTGGGTGCGCACAAGATTCCCCCCACATTGGGAGAGTTGAACGCGCTCGTCCAATCGGAAGCATCCCGCTTGCTGGTGGCACGCGATCCCGATGAAAATGGTTCCATAGTCGGAATTCTTTGTCTGACTGTTTATCGAGTACCCACAGGGCTGCGCTCCATTATCGAAGATGTCATCGTGGACGAAACCATGCGCAGGCGCGGGATCGGGGAGGCGCTGATGCGCCACGCCATCGAACTGGCGCGCGAAGCGGGGGCCGAGGGGGTTTCACTTACATCCAACCCACAGCGTGAAGCAGCCAATAAGTTATATCAATCCATGGGGTTCGAGTTGCGTAGCACGAACCCTTACTTTTACAGACTTAAATGAATCAGGCAGGTCATAAAGACCTGCCTGATGATTTTCTGATTGTCAATTACTTGTCTTTGTTTTTGTCTTTGTTTTCGTCGTTCCTGTTTCCATTATTTCTTTTGTCGTTGCCCTTGTTCTTATCTCTATCCTTGTTCTTGTCTTTGTCCTTATTATTCTGGCTGTTTCCATTGTTTTGATCGGCTGCGGGATTGCCGGGTTTATCAACCTTCTTGCTATCCAAAATGGCTTTGCGCAGCTGTCCCCAGTTTTTAGGGGTTACGCCGTCAAAATCAAAATCAGAGTAGTCACCCGTTTCTCTGGCAGTAAGAAGCTTTTCGAACACCTCATAATCCCCGCCAAGCTGTTTTGTGAGCCATAAGGCCTGGGCGATAACACCGAAACTGACACCTTTATCGTGCGAAGCCATAATAGTTTCGTAGTCCACACCCGGGACGTCTGAAAAGAATGTTGTGAGAGCATTGCCTAATGGATGACGACTTTCCTGCTGGTTGGGAATGACTGTCGCCGGGTCTATTTCGACTGGTTTCCCCAGGGCCAACTTGTTGATTACCAGGTTTCCGTCCCCATTCAGTGCCACGAGTCCAATCGAGATTGCCGTCTCCTGGCCGATTCGCAATGTTTGTGTACCCTGATCTGTACTGGTTACTTCGATAAGGGCAGTTGTAATACCGGTATGAGGATCAATTTCAAGTGTAATGCTTTTTACTATCCCTGCAAACAGGTCAGATGCCTGTGAAATCGGCGCGGCAAGAACACCTCCCACCTGTCCGATTAGGACGCTAAGAGCCAAAACAAGACTAATAAAGAATTTTGCTTTGTTCAAAGTCGTGCTCCTGCCAACATTGCATTTTGATGCAATGGATCGAGCAATTGTTATCACTTATTTTGTCAAAATGACCTGACAATTACGAAAGGTTGTACCATTCTACCCTTTGGTAAAGGGTTTTAGTCTGCCTGTAACCTTTTCTTATTTTCCACAAATGATTTTCTTATGGATGGGATTTCCGATAATCCTCAGGTGTATCGAGATCTGCAAGAATGCTGGGTGTATCTACTTCCACGTAGTGAATTTCACCCGCATGTTGATTCAAAAAATCACGCGGCGATTCAGGTGGTATGAGCTGGCACAGTTCACCCCATAAGGGTCGCGCGACCAGCCAGGGGTGACCGCGTCTCATTTTGAAACTTGGCACGACAAGCTGGGATTTATTTTCCCGGTATGCCTCGCAGACCAGGCGTACGCTTCTCTCCTGGACCTGTGGCTGGTCGCCGAGACCGACCAAAGCTGCCCGCACCTGAGCGGGCATTGCCGTCAATCCAAGCTGGAGCGATGACAGCATTTCTCCCTTCGCATAGTCTTTGTTGTAGATTCCTCGTATGGGAAATCGCGCAGTTGCCCTCTCCACCTGTTCACGCGCTCCGCCTGTGACGAGGACAATATCCTCGACGCCAGCGTTTAGAAAGGTGGTAATGACATGTTCGATGACCGTGAGATTCCCCCACGGCAAAAGCATTTTGGGCTGCCCCATCCGCCTCGACTGGCCTGCGGCAAGAATGATAACTGAGATCATAAGGTTTCGTCTGAGATCAATCTCTGGTACATTTCGGGTGTGTCCACGTCGAGCAGGAGGCGGTCATCGTGCCAGGTTAGATATTCTACGCGGTGTCTGTGAAATACTGCCCGCCCGCCGACATCTCCTTCCAGGAGCAGCAGATCAGGGAAAGTAACCTGATCGAACAAAACAGGGTTTGCTCGCCGATCCATCACCATGGGTGCGATGATCGGATAAAGCCCTTTCGCATGTTTCTCCACCAAAGCTCGAAGAATGGATGTATTGACTTGTGGCTGGTCGGCAAGAAGAAAGATGGCCGCGCCTGCATTCCCCTCTCCCGTTATGGGTGTGGGTTTAGGGGTGAGGGCGCGTACCCCTGCTCTAATCGAACTTGCCTGCCCACTCTTCCATTCCTCATTTCTAATCACCGTCACATCCAGATCTTTCACAGCTAACTCGACTTGTTCGGCATTTGCACCCGTGACAACGATGACCGGCGAAAGCCCGGCCTCCAATGCGGTCTTTGCTACAGCGCGCACGAATGGCTGGCCCTTCCAATCGAGCAGCTGTTTGGGCTGGCCAAATCGCCTGGACTCGCCCGCGGCAAGGATGATCCCTGCTACAGGCTCATGAACTGCGAAAATCTTTTTCTGTTCCAGGCTGGAAACGATCACAGAAGGGTACGTGGGAAGCAAAGCTTTTGCCAGTCCCAGTGTGGCAGATTGTAATTCGGGTGTGTCGGCCTGGTTGAGCAAGATGGCTCTCTGCGCGTATGTCGGAATATTTTTTAGTCCACCTTCAGGGTGGGTCAAGACTCGAACCAAAGAATCAGGCGTGATTAATTCACCAACGTGAAGTCCACTCAACTTCGCAAATATTTCCGGTCGATGCACATTCTCATGGCTCAATGTTTTTCCAAGACCAGTAAGACCAACGACCTGCACAACCGTTTCAACGAACGAAGGGATGGGTGGCTCATGCTCCGCCCATGCTTTGAGTGGCTTCATCCGCGATCCATCTGCCTCGATGAGCAATGGGATCGAATGATCGCCACAAAATTCTTTGAGCCAGATCAATAATTCACTGTTGATTGGCTTGACCCTGTCTCCGTCTGTTTCGCCGGTCACAAGAATAACACCTTTCAAACCGCGCTCAAGCTCTTCGAGCCGGGCAGGTGTCTCTGTAATGATGTGCTGGTCGGCCCACTTGCCCTGCCAGAGTCCGAGATGGGATGTCCCTGTTACAATTACGGGTGACGGCAATTGTCTTGCTAATTGAAACATCGCTGTTGTTTTTCCGCCTGCCCCAATGAAGGCAACACAAGGTGAAGAACCAACACGCAATGCTGGAGCAAGAGTAAGTTTCATGTTTGAGATTATACATCTTCAGTGTGCATCTCATCACAAGGTAAGGTATAATAACCGCGCTATGCGCAAATCAAGCGCGGCAACACTACAACAAGGCTGAGTAATGGTAAGCGACCCTCTTATTTCCATCGACTACTGGACAGATCTCCAGATCACACAGCAAGACGTTGAATTTCTCCATAACCATCTATTTGAACACGAAACTCCGTTGACAGCACGGGAGCTTGTAACGGTGTTTGTCAACGAGCGTATTCGCGCGGAACGGCTCGCGACGCAACAACGCCGTCAGGCGGGTGGCAAAACATACGTTCCGAAGGAATCCTATCAGGTGGGTGATGATTTGATTTTCCCGGCACTAAATTGGAAGCACGGAAAAGTCACTGCGGTGCGTGCAGGCACAAACCCTGAAATTGGACCCTTTGATGTTTTGACTGTTGATTTGGGGAACGGCGCCGAAAGGCTCTTCGCCTCCAACCTTCCTGATCATTCGCTGAACGATCAACCTGCCGCTGTTGAAGAAGACGGTTTCGACGCGGAAGAGATCTTGCGTACGCATGGAAGTGTCCTTGAAAAGAAGATCGAAGCAGCCTTCCGGGCTGGTGATGAAATCGTTCGAATTGCGGGGCGCTGGTTCCCGCGTGCCCTGCTCGTGGACGTCAATGTAGGTCACCTGAATTTGGCGGAAGCGGTTTTGGATATGGCAGGAGGCGAGCCTCTCCCCACCTCTGCACTACTGAGGGATGTGTCTTTACCCGACAATGTAAACCCCAAGCTGGCCGAGTTTTCCCTCAACTATGCTTTGCAGGAAGATGCACGCTTTGACGAAGTTGGTCCTGCCGGGCAGGTTTTGTGGTGCCTGCGCCGACTCGAACCGGAGGAAGTACGCGACATTCCTCTGCATTTGCGTTATTCTCCAATTGAATATGATCGCGCGGCTCTCACCCCACAAATGCTCAATCTTGAATCTCAACTGGATGATGAATTGAGCGAGGTCGAAGCAGGCTCGAGTGTGGATATCAAGGAAGCCACGGTGGCATTGATTTATCCACATTTGCGGGCAGGGACCCTGCCTCTCTCGGCACGCATCCGATCTCTTTTCCCAACTGCCTACGAGACGCCGCGTGTCCGCCTGACACTGGTGGATGGCAAGACAAAGCAGAAGTTCCCGGGGTGGGTTGTCCGGGAGCATGGATATGTGTTTGGTTTGCGCGAATGGTACAAGGCGAATGATTTCATGGCAGGCAGCCTGGTGCGGATCCGTCGGGGCGAGCAGCCGGGCGAAGTGGTCGTCGAGGCGAAGACCTATCGTTCCACGAAAGATTGGGTGCGCACGGTCATCGTCGGCGCAGATGGGGGCATGGTATTTGCTCTGTTGAAGCAGCCGATTTCGGCTGAGTTCAATGACCGGATGGCGTTCGCGATCCCGTCCATGGATGCGGTTGATCAGCTCTGGCTTCAAGACCGGAAGCGTCCCTTTGAAAAACTGGTTGCAGATATGATCCGCGAGATGTCCAAGCTGACCCCGCAGGGACATGTACATGCACAGGAGCTGTATTCGGCTGTGAATATTGTCAGGCGCGTCCCGCCTGCACCCTTGCTTGCCCTGCTTGGCAGCCGGCCTGAGTTTACTCACATTGGCGATCTATATTTCCGTTTGAGCGAAGTGGAGTGACAGATGCCGGAAGGAAAACGCTTTAGCCTCGTAAAACCAACTGTCAACACCCCCTTTCACATCGATTTCGACTGGTGGAAAAAGAACGAACGCGACTGGCACGTCTATTTGCGTTCCCTGCTGTGCATCGAGCATCAGGCTTCGTTTGAAAACAGTGAGGAAGGACAGATGATCGACTGGGTGGACCCGGCCACGGCGGAAGTCAAACCGGTGGATGGCATCCAGAACGCACTCATGACGCACTGCGTGAAGCAGCCGGATTTTCTTACGAATCAGACTGCACTTGTGGAGGCGGTGTTCCGCCTGTTCCTGACGAATGGCAATCAACCGATGACTTCGGCAGATCTGGGCGCGCGACTCAAGCGCCCACCCGAGACGATCCTGCGGACCCTGGCCGGCGCGCGGGTGTATAAGGGGATCAGACCGTATAGCGTCTAGCGCTGAGGATTTGCCTCTTTCTCAGAGACGTAATAAAATTGGTGTGCCCGCCCCTGTAGCTCAATGGACAGAGCAACGGTCTTCTAAACCGTTTGTTGGGTGTTCGATTCGCCCCAGGGGCGCTCAAAAGAAATGAAAAGTATCGCTCTCCAAAGAGCGATACTTTTCATGCAAAGCAAGATAAGGGGATGATACCGGTTGACCCCGATCCCAACGATGACCTTCACTCCAATCTCAACCTTGTGGCCTGTTCCGAGCGCAACGCTCGCTCCGACCAATCCGCCGGCGGCCACGCTCACACCAGCACCTCCCAGCCTGCAGGGAACGATGCTCTTTAGCTCGAATCGAGATGGCAACTTCGATCTCTATTCTCTGAACCCTAACAACCAGTCCACGACACGGCTGACGAGCAACACTACCCAGGATATACAACCTGCCTTGGCGTCTGACTCCGTGCAAGTGGCATATGTTTCGAACCAGGACGGAAACAATGAAATTTATCTCGGTGGTCTCGATCGTCGTGTGCCTTTGAATCTAACCAGCCATGCAGCAGATGACCAACAACCTGCCTGGTCAGCGGATGAGAACTGGATCGCGTTCACTTCGAACCGTGACGGCAATCCTGAAATCTACACGATGAATGAGAACGGCGCTGCGCCGACCAATATTCCCAGCCAGGACCGCCAGCCTGATTGGTGAGGTCCTGACGCTTCGGCAATTCCATAAAGCGACTCTGGAAATGGACTTTCAAGGCAGGGGGATTGTTAATATTGTATATTTAGGACTCGAAATTTCCTACAAGTCAGACACATTGGAAGTATAATTTACAAAAGCTATTGTGCCCCATTTCTTCCATGTCATTGATTGTGAATTTTGTATTCTGCCAGGGGCGCTCATTGTTTTCGCCTGTTCCGGTTGAGACTTGTAAGGAGAACGTTTTAATGCCTACTATCGTACGCAAATCAGTTTCTGCAATTACGGAAACGCGCCGTGAAATCCTTCATTCCATGAGCTGGCATGTCCGTTCCAGCGTTTGGAGTCCGCCAACGGATGTATATGAGACGGAAGAAAAATACGTCATCAAAGTGGAAATCGCGGGCATGCGGGATGATGACTTCGAGGTCGCATTCGAGAATAGTATTTTGATGGTTGCAGGGTATCGCTCTGACCTCAATGAGCGGCGTGCCTATCATCAAATGGAAATAAGGTTCGGGCGATTTGAGATTGCTGTTGAAATCCCTGTCACTGTGAATATGGAAAAAGCGACTGCAGAGTACAGGGATGGCTTTTTAACCATTGTGCTTCCAAAATTCAATACGAAGCAAGACGAGGATGAGTAATAGTTATGCCAGCTTCCAGATGGCAAACCGGTCTACATGATCTGTTTCAGTGGAATGATGAAGAGGAAAATGAATTATTGTCCTTGATTATGCCTTCCATGCTTTCTCGATTTCAGAAGAAAGATTCGAATTCATCGGAGTCAGATCCCTCTCAAATGTCAACGTCACCAAAATACCCAGAGGTCCTTCCGATTCTTCCGTTGCGCGGAGTGGTTGTCTATCCTCAAACCGCGGTCCCGCTGACGGTGGGTCAGCCGCGCTCGATCAAGTTGGTGGACGAAGTCGTCGGCGGCGATAAGCTCGTCGGCCTGGTGGCCGCCACAAATCCGGAGCTTGAAGCGCCCGGCCCAAACGACTTATATCGCGTAGGGACGGTTGCGATCGTTCATCGCCTGTTACGTGCACCCGATGGGACTCTCCGTCTCCTGGTGCAGGGCATGGATCGCTTTCGCCTGGGTGAATTTGTTGGGGAAGAACCTTATCTAAGGGCGAAGATCGAGCTTGCCCCGGAATTGATCGAAGAGGGCCTGGAGATCGATGCGCTGGCACGCAATGCGCGCGACCAGTTCCAGCAGATCACACAAATGATCCCCTCCTTCCCGGAGGAACTGGCTGGGTCCATTACCTCTGTCGAAGACCCTTTGCAGACTGCCTATACCATCGCGAACTTCCAGCGGATGGACATCAAGGATTCGCAGGAAATTCTGGAGATCGACTCGGTTGCCGAAAAACTCAAAAAGCTGATCGGCCTGCTCGTGCGTGAAGCGGAGGTTTTGCAACTCGGGCAGAAGATCCAGAATGAGGCTCGTGGCGAGATCGAAAAGGTCCAGCGCGAATACTTCCTGCGCGAGCAGATGAAGGCCATCCAAAAGGAGTTGGGCGAAAAAGACGAACAGGCGGCTGAGGCGGAAGAGTTCCGCAAGAAGATCGAAGAAGCAAAGATGCCTGAAGAAGCCGAGAAGCAGGCCAAGCATGAGCTCGAGCGTCTGTCGCGTTTGCCATCCGCCGCGGCTGAGTATGGCGTGATTCGAGGCTACTTGGATTGGCTTGTTTCCCTGCCATGGTCAAAAGGAACGCAGGACAATCTTGATATTGCCCATGCGCGCGAAATTTTGGATAAGGACCATTATGGTTTACAGGATGTCAAAGAACGCATCCTGGAATTTCTTGCGATCCGCAAATTACGCCTGGAACGCAAGGATGAGGCAAAAGCTCCTTCTGACGATAAAATTCGGCGCGAGCGTGAGGGCGTAATCCTGTGCTTTGTCGGACCTCCGGGGGTGGGTAAGACTTCTCTGGGGCAGTCCATCGCGCGTGCAATGGACCGGAAGTTTGTGCGCGCCTCCTTGGGCGGTATTCGCGATGAAGCCGAGATTCGCGGCCATCGCCGCACCTACATTGGTTCCATGCCCGGGCGGATCTTGCAGGCTCTACGCCGCATTGAGTCAAGGAACCCGGTCTTCATGCTGGATGAGATCGACAAACTGACATTTGACTTTCACGGCGACCCTGCTTCTGCTTTACTGGAAGTACTTGACCCGGAACAGAATACCGAATTTCGCGACAACTATCTGGAAGTAGCTTACGACCTTTCGCAGGTATTTTTTATCACGACGGCCAATACGCTCGAAACAATTCCCGGCCCGCTGCGCGATCGCATGGAGATCATTTTCCTTTCGGGTTACACGGAAAGCGAAAAGATCGCGATTGCCACCGGTTATCTGATCCCACGGCAGATCCGTGAGAATAGCCTGCGTGAAAGCGAAATTATCTTTACCGACGATGCTTTGCGGAAGATCATTCGCGAATATACGCGCGAGTCGGGCGTTCGAAATCTGGAGAGAAAAATCGGCGCCGTGTGCCGAAAAGTGGCGACCCGTGTGGCCGAAGGGAAAGTGGAAGAGGCGAAAATTACCCCGGCTCAAGTTGAAGAATACCTTGACCACCCCATTTTTCAGGCAACGGAGGAGCTTAACCAGCGAACGTCAATGCCGGGCGTGGTTCCTGGTCTGGCGTGGACACCTTACGGCGGCGATGTTCTGTTTGTAGAAGCGACAAGCATGCCCGGTGGAAAAGGATTTCAAGTCACCGGTTCCATCGGAAACGTGATGAACGAATCGGCCCGTGCGGCATTATCCTTTGTTCGCTCGCGCGCGAAGCAATTAGGATTGGATGTGGACTTTTTCAACAAATCTGATATTCATTTACACATTCCTTCCGGTGCACAACCCAAGGATGGTCCATCTGCGGGTGTGACCATTGCGACCTCGCTTGTTTCGCTTATTTCTGGCCGCAAGGTCAAACCGAAGATGGGAATGACCGGTGAGATCACATTAAGAGGTCAGGTTTTGCCCATCGGTGGCGTCAAAGAAAAAGTGCTGGCTGCGCACCGCAATGGACTGCGTACCGTGATCCTGCCCAAGCGTAATGGACAGGATCTGGATGATGTTCCCGATGAGATCAAGAAAACCATGAAGTTTGTTTTTGTCGAAACCGTGGATGAAGTGCTCGATTCGGCGCTGGAGACCAATCATCAGCGCAGCAACCCTGCGGGCAAGCGAAGCAGTCCTGTGAATCAGCGCAGCACGCCGCGCAGCGGCAGTGCGGGCAAATCGGCGGGCTCAAAAGAAACTTCTAAAAAGAAAACTACATCAAGGAAAACAAGGACCAATGGCAAAGGCAAAAATACTGCTCGCCGAAGATGACATAACCATGGTGTCTCTCCTGAAGACGCTTCTCAAAATGGAAGGTTTCGAAGTTGCCGCGTTGGATACTGGCTCAGATGTTCCTGCAGAAGTGGGGCATCAAAGGCCTGATATTCTCTTTCTGGATGTGCATTTTGGCAATCAGAGCGGCGTGGAAATCATCCAGGCAATTCGGAAGGATAAGAATTTGTCCGATCTGCGGGTTGTGATGACCTCGGGCATGAGTATGCAGGAGGAATGCATGCGTGCCGGGGCAAACGGTTTTCTGCTGAAACCGTTCTCACCCGATGATCTCATTCGAATGCTGAATCAGTAAATTAGCTGCTGTGACTGCTTCCCCGGTCCACATTCGTGAATTTCGTTTTCCGGCCGACTATCAGTCGGTCTATGAACTCTGGGAGAGCATGGAAAAAGGTGTGAAAGTCGGCCGTTCAGATACTCTCGCAGAGATCGAAAAAAAGATTTCACGCGACCCTGATCTGTTCCTCGTTGCCGAGGCAGACGGCTGCATCATTGGCGCCGTGATTGGCGGCTTCGACGGGCGACGCGGCTTAATCTATCACCTGGCGGTTGCGCCCTCTTTCCGCGGCAAGCGAGTCGGTTCCCGCCTGATGGACGAAGTCGAGTCGCGTTTACGCGCGAAAGGCTGCCTGAAGTGTTATTTGATGGTCACGCCTGACAATACGGAAGTGGAGGAGTATTACCGGCAGCGTGGCTGGCAGCCTATGGATTATGTTCACCTGTTTGGAAAAGAACTGCAATGACGTTACGGTTTGGCATCCTGACTCTCTCTGATCGATCCTCGCGCGGCGAACGCGCCGACTCCTCCGGACCCGCGCTTGCGGATCTGATCCAAGCCGAAGGCTGGTCAGTCGTCAAGCAGTCTCTCCTCCCCGACGAGGAATCTGCCATCCGCGAATTGTTGATCTCCTGGGCGGATAGCGGTGAACTGGACGTCATCCTGACTACAGGTGGGACGGGTTTTTCGCCGCGTGATGTCACCCCTGAAGCGACCCGAGCGGTCATTGAACGCGAGGCGCCCGGACTCGCAGAAGCCATGCGTGCCGCGAGCCTGAAAATCACTCCGCATGCCATGTTATCCAGGGTTGTAACGGGTATTCGCAGGAGAACATTGATCGTGAATCTACCTGGCAGCCCTAAAGGCGCTGTGGAAAATTTGCAGGTTATCACCCCGGTCCTGTCCCATGCCGTCCAGCTTCTTCGTGAGGATCCCGCCTCCGAGTCGACTCACTGATCTCTGCTTTCTATTCTCTACTCTCTATCTCCGTAGTATAATCCCGCCGCTTCAATCTCACATAAGGAAAGTACAAGCATGATCGATGTAAACGAACTTCGCAAAGGGGTCACCTTCGAACTGGATGGCAACCTGTACAAAGTGCTGGACTACAGCCACAACAAAACCGGCCGCGGCAACGCCAATATTCGCATCAAAGCCCGCAATCTTCAAACGGGTGCAAATATCGAGCGCACCTTCAACTCGGGTCAGTCTGTTCAAGACGTCAGACTCGATTTTCATAATGTTTCGTACCTGTATACGGATGGCGACTTCTACCATTTCATGGATAATGAAACATTCGAACAGCCAGCCATCAAAGGCGAGATCCTGGGCGACAAGGCTCCTTATCTCAAAGAGGGTATGGAAGTCAAGCTGACGTTCTACAAAGGCGCGCCGCTGGATATTGAGATCCCTGGCTCCGTGGATCTCAAAGTGGTCGAAGCGGAAACCGCCATTCGCGGCGACACGGCGACCGGCGTGACCAAGAAAGTCAGGACCGATACCGGTCTTGAGGTCATGTGCCCGCAATTCGTGAAGGTTGGAGACACCATCCGGGTCAATACCGAAACGGGTGAGTATGTCACACGTGTGTAGGAATATTTGATAACAGGGTTGTTCAGGTGACAGTCATGGATTGGCTGTCACCTTTTTTGATGCTTATAAAATTTTTATGTAATCGTCCTATAATTCGGCTATTATGAAAACTCCTGCTGGCAGCGAATGCCCTTACTTCTATGGTGATTATTACCGTGGGCGCAATTTCGAAGAATGTCGCCTGCTCAAAGCCGCGGATGAGCGTTGGACTCGCGATCTGTGCAAGACCTGCCCTGTGCCGGGGATCGCGCGTGCCAATGCCTGCGAGTTCCAAAAGCTGTCTCCGACCGTGGCAAGACCGATCGAAGCATTGTTTCAACGTCGGGTGAAGGTTGTTGCCTACTGTGAAAAAACAAAACGGAATGTGACCGAGCCACACATCGGTTGTGGGGAGTGTCACGCTCTTCCGTTTAAGTTTGAAATCAAGTCCTGACGTTCGTGAGCGGGGATTGCTCCGCAAAGGCCCACATGTCCTTAACATTGCTGCTCGATCTCGATGATACCCTGCTGGATACCAACCTGGATGCATTCATGCCTGCCTACTTTCAGGCGCTTGCACGGCATCTGGCGAACCATACAGCGCCAGATATTATGCTGCGTGCTCTTATGGCCGGTGTGAATCGAATGAATGAGAGCGAAGATCCAACCCAGACATTGGAGGAGATCTTTGATGTTGATTTCTATGCAAAACTGGGCGGCTCCAAGCATGATTTCATTCATGTCATTGAGGAATTCTATGACAATGTTTTTCCACAACTGGGGAAGCATACTCGCCAGAGATCAGATGCAGTTCCTTTTGTCGGGTGGGCATTGGGGCGCGGCTATCGTATTGCCATTGCAACCGATCCGCTTTTTCCACGCAAAGCCACGTATCATCGTTTGCGCTGGGCGGGGTTCGAGCCTGAGAGCTTTGAACTTGTTTCGACGTTCGAACATTTTCATTTCAGTAAAACATACCCTGCCTACTATGCTGAAGTACTTGGTCGTCTCGGTTGGCCCGAGGGACCGATTCTAATGGTGGGAAATGATATCGCCCGAGATCTGCTTCCGGCGCACAGGCTCGGGCTGAAGACATTTTTCATTGATGGGGAAACCGCCTCCAGTCCCGGGTTTGAAGCGGGGCGTGGCAAATTGGCAGATCTGCGCCCGTGGCTGGAATCCATCAATTTATCCACACTTGAGCCTTCGTTTAAATCTCGTGAGGCAGTAATGGCAATCCTGGTTTCCACACCTGCTGTCTTGCGAAGCTTGTCCTCTCCGCTAACGGAGGCGAGTTGGAAGCATGAACCTGCACATAACGATTGGGCAATGAATGAGATCGTCTGTCACCTGCGCGATATGGAACGTGAGATCCATCAAATGCAGTTGAATTTGATGCTGCAAAAGGAAGGGGCCTTCCTGCCGCGTCCGGATAGTGCTGTGTGGGCAAACGAGCGCCAGTATTTGAACCTGGACGGAAAATCTGCTTTGACCGAATTTGCATCCGCCCGTATCGAAACTCTCAAAACACTGAAGGAGCTGGATGAGAATATCTGGAGCCGGGCCGCCCGCCATGCGATTTTCGGTCCAACCAATTTTCTTGAAGTGGTCAGTTTCATGGCTGATCATGATCGCTTGCACATTCAGCAATCCTGGAAAACCATAAAAAGCGCATAGACGTGCCGCGTCGAATGCCTGTGAGGGGGGTTATAACAGCCTAGAACTTGAGGGTTGGTGTACGACTGACTACCCTTCATCGATAAGGAGATTTCTTGTATGAGCAGACGAGTGGTCGTCACAGGGATGGGTTGTATCAGCCCTGTGGGCAACAACGTGAAGGAGACGTGGGAATCCATCCTGGCTGGCAAGTCGGGCGCAGCGGCGATTACCCACTTTGACGCAAGCAGGCATAAGACCCGTTTCGCGGCGGAGGTCAAGGGATTTGACCCAGTGGCCTTGTTTGGTGCGCGCGAGGCACGTAAAATGGATCGGTTTAGTCAGTTTGCTACAGTGGCCGCAACAGAGGCTCTTGAACAGGCGGGGTTGAAAATCGACGAATCGAATCGTGATCGCGTCGGTGTCGTGACCGGTACAGGGATCGGAGGGATTGGCACGTTGTTGGAACAGACGAACGTGCTGCACGAACGCGGGCCCGAGCGCGTCAGCCCCTTCCTGGTCCCGATGATGATCGCGGATAGCGCGGCAGGGATGCTTGCCATCCGCTTCGGCGCGCGCGGCCCCAACATGGCAATCTCCACAGCCTGTGCCTCCGGAAACAACGCCATTGGCGAAGCCACAGAAATGATCCGGCGCGGCGCGGCGGACGCGATGATCGTTGGCGGTTCGGAGGCCGCGATTGTTCCGCTTTCCATGGCCGGGTTGAATGTGATGACCGCACTTTCGACGCGTAACGAGGATCCCCAGTCTGCCTCGCGTCCCTTTGACAGGGAACGTGACGGTTTTGTAATGGGGGAGGGCGCCGGCGTTTTGATTCTGGAGGCGCTTGAATATGCACAGGGACGCGGCGCGCGGATTTTAGGTGAAGTCTCCGGCTACGGTACAACTGACGATGCTTATCATGTTTCTCATCCGGCAGAGAACGGCGCGGGCGCGGCGCTTTCCATGAAACTGGCTTTGGAAAACGCCAACCTGGATGTAATGGATATCGGGTATATCAACGCACATGGCACGTCAACATCGTTGAATGACAAGAGCGAGACGGATGCCATCAAGACCGTTTTTGGTGAGCGGGCTTACCAGGTTCCTATTTCCTCCACCAAGTCCATGACGGGTCATTTGCTTGGCGCGTCAGGCGCATTGGAGGCCATATTTTGCACCCTGGCAATCCGTGACGAGATACTGCCTGCCACGATCAATTATCATACGCCGGACCCGGAGTGCGATCTGGATTATGTGCCCAACCAGCCGCGCCAGGCTTCACCGAAACATGTCATGTCCAATTCCTTTGGGTTTGGCGGACACAACGCCACAATCATCCTCAGCCGTTTTGAGGGATAGATATTAGACGTCACAGGTTTCCAAAACCTGTGACGTCTATTACGAGGAGCAAGCTATGCCATATGCACATATCACGGGCTGGGGAATGTCGGCGCCCGAAAAGGTTTTAACAAACGACGATATTTCCAAAATGGTTGAGACGAGCGACGAATGGATCCGGGAACGTACGGGGATTCGCGAGAGGCGTATCGCGCGTGAAGATCAATTCCCATCCACGCTTGGATTAGAAGCTTCGGTCAAGGCACTTAAGGTTGCAAACCTTCACCCGAGAGATCTGGACCTGATTATCTGTTCATCCTCCTCGCCTGAGTATATTTTTCCCGCAACCGCCTGTTTGATCCAGGACCAGCTTGGCGCATCAAAAGCCGGCGCGTTCGACCTGCTTGCCGCGTGTACGGGTTTCGTTTATGCGCTAAACATGGGTGCACAAGCCATCCGCAGTGGTTCAGTCAAGAATGTACTTGTGATTGGAGCCGAGACGCTCTCGCGATTTATAAATTGGAAAGACCGCAACACCTGTATCTTATTTGGCGATGGCGCGGGAGCGTTTGTTTTGCAAGCCAGTGACCAGCCGGGCGGCGTGCTTTCAGCGGTGATGCACTCGGATGGTTCAGGGAGTGATTTGCTGACGATTGCGGGGGGAGGTAGTCGCCATCCGTCCACCGAAGCCACAATCCTCGAAGGAAAACATTATGTCCAAATGGATGGAAAGGAAGTCTTTCGCTTTGCTACGCGCGTCATGGCTTCGGCGACCCGTGAGGTGCTGGACTGTGCAGGCCTGACCCTTGACCAGGTACAATGGATTGTCCCTCATCAGGCCAATATCCGTATCATCGAGGCGGCTGCGCGCGGACTCAAACTGCCGATGGACCGTTTCATCGTCAACCTTGAGCGTTACGGCAACACATCCACTGCCTCCGTTCCGATGGCCATGGTGGAGGCTTTGGAGAAAGGCCAGATCAAGCCTGGTGACAAGATTGTCATGATCGGCTTCGGAGGAGGCCTGACCTGGGGTGCCGTCGCTGCAGAGTGGACAGGTCCGATCCCCAGCAAGGGACATGTCCGTCCTGAACAGTACCGTCTCTTTGCACGTTTGCGTTCGTTTGTCCGGCGCGCTCTGCGCTTTATCGAGGGACTGCTCTACCGCCGCGAACTCTAATTGGCAGTTCACATTGATTGTGGTACGATAGGCAAGAGATTGAAAAAGGAGTGATAAGATGATGCGCTTACCTGGCGGCTGGGAATGGATCATTGTTTTGGTCATTGTCCTGCTTTTGTTCGGTCCCGGGCGGATCGGGAAAATTGCCGGTGAACTGGGAAAAGGAATAAAAGCTTTCCGTGATGGGATCGGTAAAGACAAGCAGGAAGACGAACAATCGAGCGACTCAAGCGGCAATATCGAACCCAAGTAAACAAAAAGGCTCTCGCAAAGAGAGCCTTTTTTGTCAGATAAGAGGGTTAGTAGACGAATTCCTCGATATCTCTATCTTTCAACATACCGCTCACAAATTTTTCGTGATGCTTTGGCGAGCCAATCGTATGCCATGTGCCAACAATAGTCGTCCCTACTTTCGATTGGTGATGTTCAAACACCTTTAATTCACAGGTTTTGAGTGCTTCGTTGATTTTATCGACTTTTTCTGCATTGCCGGTCGAGACCACGATCCTGTACGAACGTGACTCGCGAATGTGATCGATCCAGATTTCCAGGCGGGGGAAGATCAACAAAACGACAAGAACTGCGAATGTGGAGATCAGGACAAAGTTCAATTCCCCCGCACCGATGCCCATTCCCAGCGCAGCGGAGAGCCAGATCGTTGCAGCCGTGGTCAGGCCGCCAACCCGTCCGTGTTCACGAATGATCGCGCCCGCACCCAAAAAGCCGATGCCGGTCACAATGTTCGCAGCAATGCGTGTTTGCGTGAACCCCGGGTCCATGCTCAGGGAAAAGATGGTGAAGAGTGTAGACCCGACTGTGATCAGGATGAGGGTGCGAAACCCTGCAGCTTTATCCCGAAATTCCCGCTCTGCTCCCAGAGTGCCGCCAATCAGTACAGCCAATCCCAGTTTGATGAGGTTTTCGAGGAGTGTATAGTCCATGGAGAATATTTTACAATAATCCCTGTAAATCGAGAACTGTATTGATGGGTATCTTGCATACAAACCCCTCACAGACATATGCGGTTGGCTGCCGGCCTTGAGTGAAGGAAAACTTCGCTGGTTGCCCAGGCGGAATGGTATTTAAGACACGTTTGTGGTTGAACACTATCCGATTCGAATGATCAGCTGACTACTTTACCCATGAGTTGAATTTCCATTTGCTCAGGTAAATTCACAGGTTGTAGGCACACAAATCCCTGACAAACATAGGCTGTCGGTTCATTATTCAGTAATGGGCGATTCTGGAGTAAAGCCGGCGATCCCGGCTCCGGTGGGTAGGCAGAAATGGCTGCCACCTGGTGCGGCCGGTAGTTCTTCCACAGAGTCTTTAATAACGATCGTGTCCTGTCGTCCTCAGGTTCGCCAAGGATTGCCACTTCGCGAGTAGGACCGACAGCAAAATCGGCTGCCGCCAGCCACTGCGCAAAGGACGTTGGATAGCGGAGAAAAGCATTCTGGATCGAGGCAAGCATACCCTCGGCAACACTGCGCCATTTGACGCGGTCGCCATAGGTAGCCAACTGGAGGAGCGCAGTCGCTGCAAGCGCATTTCCCGACGGAGTGGCATTATCCTGGATATCCTTGGGGCGGACCACCAGAGTTTCATGATCGTCGCGCGTGTCGAAAAAGCCTCCAGCTGGATCAGCAAAATGGGCGACCATTTCATCTGCAAGGATCAAAGCCATTTTGTACCATTCGGGGCTGTGGTCGGACTGGTAAAGGGCCAGCAGCCCCAGGATCAGGCCTGCGTAGTCTTCCAGGTAGGCGTTGTGTTTTGCCTGTCCTGCTCGCCACGAACGCAGCAAACGATCATTTACATACAGGTTATTCATGAGAAAGCGAGCATTATGGGTTGCTGCCTCCAAATAGTCCTGCCTGCCCAGATAGCGGCCGGCTTCGGCAAATGCCGACAATGTCAAGGCATTCCACATCACCAGAACTTTATCGTCGGTGCCAGGCCGGACACGATTGTTTCTTGCCTCCAGAAGCCTGGAATGGCATTCGGTCAACTTCGTATGTACAGCTTCAGGATCCAGCTTAAAGCGAGCTGCCAGCGTCGCATCGTCCAGGGCGCGCTGTAAAATCGTTTTCCCTTCCCAGTTGCCCTGTGGGGTAATTCCATACGCCGTTTTGAAGAACTCAGAGTCCGAGCCCAAAACGCTTTGGATCTCGTCCTGCGTCCAGACGTAGAACTTCCCTTCTTCGCCCTCGGAATCTGCATCCAGGCTGCTGTAGAAGCCTCCGTCCGGGTGCGTCATTTCGCGCAGAAGGAAATCTAGGGTCTCTTCACAGACCCAGCGATACTTTACATCCCCTGTGACCAGGTATCCATGCAGGTAGGCGGAGGCAAGCTGCGCATTGTCGTATAACATTTTTTCAAAATGCGGCGTTCTCCAGAAGTTATCTACACTGTAGCGGGAAAAACCGCCACCTACCACATCGTACATCCCGCCGCGCGACATGGCGTTCAGAACGTGCACAGATGCCTTGAGAATTTGTTCACGCTGAGGCGAGTCTGTTAATGCGCGACGGAGTAGAAACTCGATGGTCATGGGTTGAGGAAATTTTGGCGCAGCGCCCCAGCCGCCATATCCCCAATCGTAAGATTCCAGGATGAATTTGGTTGCTGCTTCCAGAGTTTCCGCAGTGAGGCTTTCCTCGCCCTGGCCCAGCGTTTGAGGTTGGATGTGTTGAAGCACCTGGCTGCCGACGCGATCGACTTCGTCTCGTTCTTCACGCCATGCTTTTGCCAGACTTAGTAAAACTTCTTTGAAGGAAGGCATGTTATAGCGCCGTACCGGAGGAAAGTAGGTACCGGCATAAAAGGGACGCAGATCGGGAGTGATGAACACAGACATGGGCCAGCCACCTTGCCCGGTCATGGCTACCGTGGCTTGCATATAAATGGCATCAATATCGGGCCGTTCCTCACGGTCTACTTTGATGTTGACGAAGTGTTCGTTCATGAAGGCAGCGGTTTCCTCGTCTTCGAATGACTCATGGGCCATAACGTGACACCAGTGGCATGCGGCATAGCCTATGCTCAGAAAAATGGGTTTGTTTTCTGCACGGGCCTTCGTCAAGGCCTCTTCGCCCCAGGGATACCAGTCGACTGGATTATTCGCGTGTTGAAGTAAGTAGGGGGAATTCTCATTAATTAGGTGGTTAGGCATGGGTTACCTGTAAATTGAATGTAAAAACCAGTTTAGTTCATTATAGCCCAGTCAGTTTGGAATTTATTTACCATTCGTGTGCGAAAGTGAATTGAACCATATCACTTTGTGTCAAATGGCAATAATGAGGTGGTGATGTGCATGGTTTTCACAAGTCTGTCACACTTACCATTTCGAGATTTCACCAAAACTGGCCCAACTCCTGTCCAAGCGAAAACCTCTTCCTAAAAACTAATGATCCCGGAAGATCGGTCAACCAATCTCCCTAACTCAGGTTGGGGAGATTTTTATTTGGCCGGATCCATTACGAATTTGGTCACGGCATTGCTTGAGCGGTGATTTTCATTAAAGATTTCCGCCAAACTCTTCTCCCCGACAGTTAGGCTGCCATTCCCTTTTATTCGTCTTCTTCTGCGACATCGGCTGGGATTATATGACTCCAAAAGATAAACAACAGCAACGATACCAGGACGACCATGAAGCTGGCCTTGAACAAGCTGATCGTATATGGCTGCAACATCATCAGAATTCCCCCAACAATTCCAGCGATAATTACAAAAAAAAGCGGCTTGTAGACTTTTGGGGAAATTCGATGATTAAGTCTTTGCGAAAATATGTTGATCAGGAATATATAGACCAGCAAAATAGCAACAAAATAACAAATGAATGGTACAGCTGTCAAAATTACATTGTTGATTTGTTCCTCCACGGGAATCAACACGAGTATGTACCTGCCATATAAAGCCCCGAAGATAATCAGGAGTACCGAAATTACTGGCAATGCGAGAGGCGGCCTAATTTTATTATCTGCCATTTTTTGCTCCAATAGGTTGGCGAGGCGGAGAATTTCTCCGCCTCGCGAGATAACGCTAGTACCTAACGTCTATCTGTTTCTTACTTTCGGCTGATTTTAAAATTGCATCACAGACTACCGCGGCTTTGTAGCCATCCATGAATGTAGCGCCATAGGGTGCTACATCTTTATTATTCACAATACAATCAAGGAGATGGGTAACCTGGTGAATGAAGGTATGCTCCCAACCAATAATATGGCCATGCGGCCACCAGTTATTGTAGAATGGATGATATCCTTCAGTGACACTTACATTCCGAAAACCCTGAGTGGATTTTGGTTCCTCACCAATCCAGAGTACATCCAATTCATTGAGTCTTTCCAGACTGAAGCGGATAGTGCCCTTTTCACCGTTGATTTCAAGCACTTCCCCGTTCTTGTGACCACCAGCAAATCGTGAAGCTTCGAGGGTGTCGATGGCGCCATTCTCAAACTCTACACAGGAAACAAAGGCGTCGTCTACTTCCACCTTGTAGGATAGTTTTCCATCGGGACCGTCACGTTTATCTATGAAGGTTTTGGTCATGGCGCTGACAGCTTTGATGTCACCCACCAGAAAATGAGCCAAATCGATAATGTGCGCACCCAGGTCACCGAGGGCGCCGGAGCCGGCCGCCTCTTTATCCAGCCGCCAGATGGCAGGTGTGCCATAATGCGGCATGATCCATTCCTGAAGGTAGGCTGCCCTGAAGTGGTAAATTCGACCGAGTTTGCCGCTTTCGACGAGCTCGCGCGCCAATCGGATTGCGGGAACAAAACGATAATTGAAACCAACCATATTCTTTACATTGGTTTTTGTTGCCGCAGCGACCATTTCTTTTGCTTCTTCGGCATTACGTGCAATCGGTTTTTCGCAGATCACATGCTTACCGGCCTTAACGGCG
>DASTJG010000422.1:0-3373 GCA_035716785.1 Anaerolineales bacterium | reverse complement strand
GCTTTCCCATGCGGCGGACGAAAAACTGCTCGCCTTCATAATTCTCTGTGACCGGCATGATCCTTCGCAGGAGCTTGACGACCGGATTCTGGTCAGGGTGGACTTCTTCATTGCGCTGAACCGCCATGCGGATGCCGGTGAAGATCAGAAATCCTCCAAACACATAAATGATCCAGTGGAATTCCTTTAAGAGCGCGCTTCCAAGCACGATCAACGTACCGCGCATGATCAACGCACCGATAATGCCCCAGAACAGGACGCGGTGCTGGTAAGCGGCGGGTACAGCAAAGAACGAGAAGATCACTACAAAGATAAAGATATTGTCAACGCTGAGCGATTTTTCGAGCAGGTACCCCGTGAAAAAGGCCAGCGCGGCTTCGCCATTGGAGTAATCGCTGGCAGGCACGAACTTGTCCCAGAAGAAGTACATGCCCAGGTTGAAAAGCAGCGAGAGCGTGATCCACACAATACTCCAGATCGTCGCTTCTTTGATCGAGACCTTATGAGCCTTCTGGTGAAACACCCCCAGGTCCAAAGCAAGCAGGGCCAGCACGAACAGATTAAAACCGATCCACAGCCAGATGGATTCGTCAAACATAATTCTCTCCTCTTATCATTTTGACCGTGGGAAACAAAAGCGAGACTCCACGGTCTGATCGTGATAGTCTCGCCAGTAGTGTGCTGTCACACGTACAGCTAGCCGAGAGCCGGCATTCATGCCAGGCTCTGTATTGACGACCAACTGGTGGCGCCTTCGGCGCCATGGCTACTCCCTATGTTGCCCCTATTTTACTTTATTATGACTGGATTTATCCAAATTCTAGTGAAGTTCTTATAAAGGTCAATTTTTGTCCCGATCTCCGTCACATTCACCTCTAAATCTTTTCGATTACCCAAAAATGAGAAAGCCCGAGGATTTTCAAAGGAGTCTTTTCCAGAAACTGTAAAGTTCCACGCAGCAATTTCCCCAATGGACCAAATCTCGCAATGATGTTGTCGTACGCGCCGAAGATGATCGTGCGCTCCATAAAACGAACCGGCAGATCGGCGAACAGTTTTTCCAAATCTTTTTTGGAATACACACGCACATGGGGCGCGAGTTTATTCCGTAAAGCACGCGGCAAATAATTCACGAACAATTTGTTGCCGAAGCGATATTTTCCCTTCCAGTAAATCCCATGTGTCTCGAAAGGATAGCCGCGATTCGGGACAAACAGAACGATCCGTCCGCCGGGTTTGAGGAGACGAATCATTTCCTGGATCGCGAGCCGATCATCCTGGACGTGCTCGAGCACTTCGTGGCTGAGGATCAGGTCGAAGGTCCCGGAAGTGAGTGGGATGGATTCCCCGGCAGCGTTGAGGATGTGGGAAGAGTTGGCGCGTGCTTCGGCGGCGCGCTCGAAGTCGTATTCCAGGCCGATGACCGTCCCTCCAAAAGGGGAGAGGTGCTCCACGTACATGCCGATCCCGCAGCCATCTTCGAGAATGCAGCCTCTGATGCGTTCCCCGGCGGCATGGACGATCATCTCCAACCTGCGTTGCTGGCCCGCCCGCCAGACGTAGGAAGGTTCGCCGCGCAGGGCTGCTTTATCAAGGTTCCGTTCAGACATGGGGGCTATTATATCTTGCATCTTTTAATTCCCTATGCTAAAATGTTCCTGTACGAATTGATTACCGAACGCACCGAGAAGTGGGCAACCCCCACTTTTCTGCTTGTAATATACAGTGCCGCACAATTAACTAGACTTGAGATCTGATTTAAGCGTAAAAAATCATTCAACGTTCAGTTAGTACTAAGACTGGCGGTAGGAGTAAACGGAGCAGTAAGCAATGTCAAAGAACGAGTTCGCCCTGGCTTTCAACGAAGTGCTGGAAGAAAAACAGCTCTCGAAGGATATCATCCTCGGAGCCATCGAGTCCGCCATGGTTTCGGCCTACCGGCGGGCTGTCAACGCGTCCACGGCACAACATGTCGAAGCCAAAATCGATCCTGAGACCGGCAAGGTGATGGTCTTCGCCGAAAAGGAAGTGGTGGAAGACGTACAGGAGCCAAAGACCGAAGTCCTGCTGGAGGAAGCGCGCAAGGTCAACCCTGAGGCGCAGCTTGGCGATATGGTCATCGTCGAGACCACCCCGGCAGATTTCGGACGGGTTGCCGCGCAGACGGCACGCCAGGTGATCCAGCAGCGCATCCGTGAAGCCGAGCGTTCGAACCAGATGCAGTATTTCGAACGCCAGGTAGGCGAGATCGTCAGCGGGATCGTGCAGGCGACCAATGCCCAGGCAACGACCGTCGGTCTGGATATGAAAGCCGAAGGCGTGCTGCCTGCCAATCAAAGAATTCCCGGCGAGCGCTTCAAAGTGCATGACCGCGTCCGCGCGGTGGTATTGGAAGTGAAAGACGGTTCGCGCGGACCACAAATCGTGCTCTCGCGGGCCCATCGCAACTTCCTGCGCCGTTTGCTCGAGAACGAAGTCCCCGAGATCTATCACGGCGTAGTGGAGATCCGTGCGATCGCCCGTGAGCCGGGTGCCCGTGCGAAAGTCGCTGTGATGGCAACCCAGGCGGGCGTGGACCCGGTCGGCGCGTGCGTGGGCATCAAGGGTGTGCGCATCCAGGCCATCGTCAAGGAATTGCACGATGAGAAGATCGATATCATCCAATGGGATCAGGACCCTGTTATTTATATTTCCAAAGCGATCAGCCCGGCGCGCGTGAGCGGTGTTTATCTTTCCGAGGTGGAAGGCAACCGCACCGCTACCGTGGTGGTCAACGAAGATCAGCTCAGCCTGGCGATCGGACGTGATGGGCAGAACGCCCGTCTCGCCGCCAAGCTGACCGGCTGGCGCATCGACATCAAGTCGCTGGCGGAAGCCGCGGCGGATGCCATCCGCAAGCTGCAGGGTGACCCTGAACTGGCCGCGCTCCTGCCCTCGGCGGTCGAAGCCATCCCGCAGGCGGAAGAAGTGCTGGCGAAGAAAGCCGAGAACCGTCCGATCACGCCGGAAGAATTCGCCATGCTCTCGCAGTTCGTGGATCGCGTGGAACGCCGCACGATCCAGATCAAGGAAGACGCGGCGCGCGCCGAGGAAGAAAAAGTTACCAGCGCCCGTGCCGAAGTCCCGACCGCTGCCTTTGGCATGCCGCTCGAACAACTTGAACTGAAAGAACACGTCTTCAACATCCTGGTAGAAGCCGGGATCGATAATGTCGGCGCATTGATGATGTCCATGAAGATGGATGCCAACAAGGTGCTGGGGCTGGCTGGGATCGGTCCCAAGGCGATCACGAATATCGAAGAGCGACTGGCTGCGATCCAGTTCCCGGAACCGGCTCCTGTGGAGCCCACAGCCGAAGCCGTTGCTGAGCCTG
>DASTJG010000421.1:0-7057 GCA_035716785.1 Anaerolineales bacterium | reverse complement strand
ATCACCTTTTTCGCCCGCCCAGAATCTCGCGGCGGATGTTTCTCAAGCTGGCAGGAGGGGCAAGTCTATTGGCTGGCTGCCAGCCTGTCCAGCAGCTAACTGCTACGGCGACACCCACATCTGTCCCCGTATCTGAACCGCAACTGCTGCGCAAGTCCTATCAAAGCACGGCCACACAGAGACAGCGCGAGTATTTTCTCTACTTGCCTCAGGGATATGAAACGGACAAAGAAAAGATCTGGCCAGTCATACTGTTCCTCCACGGTAGTGGTGAGCGCGGCGATGGGCTTGGGGATCTGGACTATGTATTGACGCATGGTCCGCTTGCGGAGGCCTGGATTCAACGCAGGGATTTGCCATTCATCATCATATCGCCTCAATTACCTCTCTTTAGCATGTACGATCAGATTGAGGGGCGTTCGGAAACAAAACCACAGCGCCTGGAGTCCGGAGTCCCACCACGGAGTGAAACGGAACGTCATACGAAGCCGATGACATGCGCCGAGGGTGAGCCTTCGCCTTTCGGTGAGCTTGGTCCGCCGGATGGCTGGTGGAAGGTTGAAGAGGATCTGTTGAATATGGTTGACAGTACGCTGAGTGACTACCGGGCAGATTCCAAACGCGTGTATTTAACAGGTTTGAGTTATGGAGGCTTTGGCACGTGGTATATGGCGACGTACCACCCCGATCGTTGGGCAGCGATCGCACCGATATGCGGGCTTGGCGATCCGACGCTCGCGCAGCAACTCGCCGCAGTGAATATGCCGATCTGGATTTTTCAGGGGGGACGGGACGATGTGGTACAGCCGCAGTGGATATATCCAATGGCCAATAGTTTGGAAGAGGCTGGACTTAGAACTGTACGCCTGACTATACATGAAGATCTTGGGCATGATGTTTTTATACGCGTCTATGCAGGAGAAGATCTCTACAATTGGTTTCTCTCTCATGCTCGCGAACCGCAGCATGGTTGATCTCTGTAAAGAGGCGGACTGGTTAGGCAAATCTCGATCGCTGGATTAATTGTAGTTGCCGATTGTCATCATTTTCCTTTTCTCGCAGCGTTATGTCGTTTCTGGCGCTCTCACTGGCTCAATGAAAGGCTGAGATTTTTCGTGCGTGTCTGCACACTTGATTTTAGGAGGCATGATTTGAATTCAGCGTCCAATATGTATGATATTGCTTTCATCGGACATATGTGTTTCGATGATATACAGCCCTACCAGGGGACGCCGCGCGTGACGCCGGGCAGCGCCGTGTTGTGCGGCGCGCTGGCAGCGACGCGGGTGGGGAAAAGCGTCGTAGTGGTGACCCGAATGGCGCCGCGGGACCAGAATATCCTTGAGTCCCTGCGGCAAAATAGTGTCGTCGTTCACGTCATCCCGTCCGCTGAAACGACGTATATGAAAGTGGTGCATCCATCCGCGGACGTGGACGAGCGCCAAATCTATCAGCTCAAGAACGCCGGCTTCTTCGCGCTGGCTGACCTGCCGCCGCTGGCTGCACGCCGAGTGCATCTGGCCGGTGTCACTGACCGGGAATTTGATCTGGATTTCATCCGCGGTCTGAAAGAAAAAGGCTATCGACTGTCGGTAGACATGCAGAGTTTTGTGCGCCAGGTGCAGCTGGTCCAGCATAGTATTGCCTTCGGGGATGTACCGGACAAAAAGGAAATTGTCCGCCAGATGGACATGGTCAAACTGGATATTGTAGAAGCCAAAGTACTGACCGGCACCGACGATCTGGAACAAGCGGCGCGGGCATTTGAAGATTGGGGCTGTCCCGAAGTCGTCATCACCCGGTCCGACGGCGTGTTGGCGCGCGTCGAGGGAGAAACATTCTATGAAAAGTTCTCCAACCGGAGCGTGGTGGGCCGCACCGGGCGCGGCGATACTACCTTTGCCGCCTATCTGGCCCGTCGCCTCGATCACGATCCGGCCGAAGCGTTGAAGTTCGCTGCGGCTCTGGTGTCTATCAAAATGGAAACTCCGGGTCCGTTTAATGGAACCCTGGACGATGTGCTAGCACGAATGCGATAAAGGAGTAAAGAACATGCATCTACCCAAGACCCCCATCAAGTATTTTAGGGGTGACCCCTGGACGATCGTGGAAGAGGGTTTTGACCCCGCCTACCAGCGAGTTTCCGAATCTGTTTTTTCTGTGGCCAATGAGTTCATGGGAGTGCGTGGCTATTTCGAAGAAGGCTACAGCGGAGATCATCTGTTGGGCAGTTACTTCAACCATCTGTACGAGATGATGGACATTCGCCACGACCAGATGTTCAAAGGCTTTATTACCCAGGGGGCGGCCATGATTAACGCGGTGGACTGGCTCCATACGCGCCTGTGGGTGGACGGCGAACAGCTCGATCTGGCCAAGTCGAAATTCTCGGGTTTCACCCGGCAACTCGACATGCGCACGGGCGTTCTCACGCGCGAATTCACCTGGGAGACGACCAGTGGCAAGAAACTTACTGTGACCTTCTTGCGTTTCACAGATATGGGATCCACCCACATCGGCTGTCAGCGCATCACTGTAAAGCCGTTGAATTTCTCCGGTGAGATTCAATTCCGCTGCGGCCTGGATTTCAACACCCATTATGAGATCGGCGCAGGGTGGGACCAAACGGAAAAGGGCGGGTCCCAGCGGAGCGGGCAGATCATCAACTTCTGGACCTGCACACGCCAGGGCCCGGCCGGCAATGGATGGGCCATCCAGGCGCAAACTGCGCGCAGCGGGCACCAATTGTTCTCCAGCTTCCGGCTCCACTCAGCACAGGCATTGGACCCGGTCCTCGTGCAAGAGGAAAAATTCATCGGCGTGGATTTTACCCTGGCGGTGCAACAAGGCATCGCCGCAAGCGTGGATAAAGTGGTGGTGAACGATTGGCAGAAGACGCCGGATGTGGAGTCCGTCTGGACCCGCGGTCAGGAACTGACCCGACAGAACGCGGCCGTCACATTTGACAGTGCCCTGGCTGAACACACGGCCTTTTGGAATGGAGTGTGGGACGTTCTGGATATTGAAATTGACGGCGACCCGGAAGTATTGCAGGGTTTGCGCTTCTCCTGCTTCCAAACTTATCAGTCGTATCACGGTGAGAACGCCGACCTCAATGCGCTGGGCAAAGGGATGACCGGCGAGGTGTACTTCGGGTGGGTCTGGTGGGACAGCGAAATCTACAGTCACCGCTTGATGATGTTTATTAATCCGCCGGCAGCCAGGAACTTATTGCTGTACCGCTATCACCGCCTGCCCCAGGCGCTGGAGCGGGCCAAACAACTGGATTGCGAAGGCGCGCGGTTTCCGTTTGCCACGATCACCGGTATAGAAGACAGCGGCACCTGGCAGCATGTAGACCTGGAAATCCACGCCGATATGGCTGTGGCCTATGCCATCTGGCATCACGACAAGATTTGCCCGGACAAGGAGTTCTTGTACCACGAAGGCATCGAGATGCTGTTGCAGATTTGCCGTTTCCTGGCCAGCGCCGGTGGGTGGAGCCCGGTGAACGGCGACTTCGGCTTCTATGGCGTCATGGGGCCGGACGAGTTCCATATGATGGTGAATCACAACTGCTATACCAACGTCATGGGGAAGAAAACATTTGAATTCACACTCAGCGTGCTGGCCGAGATGCAGCGGGAAGCGCCCGACCTGTACCGGCAGGCGCTCGCGAAAACGGGGCTGAAACCGCAGGAGCCTGAACAATGGAAGGAAATGGCCGCCAGGATGCGGATTCCCAAAGACGAGCGTACCGGAGTCTACGAGCAGCACGACGGCTATTTTGACCTGCCGCATGTGGACCTCCAGCACTTCCCGCCAGAGCAGATCCCGATCTACAAGAATTGGGCTTACATCAAGATTTTCCGGCACAATATGGTCAAACAGCCCGATGTGTTGAACCTGATGTATTTCTACAGCCAGGATTACACCCTCGAAGAGAAGCGGGCCAACTACGAGTTCTATGAAGCCCGCACGATTCACGAATCGTCTCTGTCGCCGTCCATGCATGCCATCCTGGCAGCCGAACTGGGCAAATTGGATGAAGCTTACACCTTCTTTTCTTACGGCGCGCGCATGGACCTGGACAACTACAACCGCAATACCGAGCAGGGCCTGCACGTGACCTCCGCGGCGGGAGTGTGGGCCAGCATGATTTTTGGCTTTGGCGGCATGCGCACCGACGGCGATGTGCTGAGCTTCCAGCCCACCCTTCCGGTTCAGTGGAAATCGTATCGCTTCCGCGTGTGTTACCAGGGCGCAGTCATCGAAGCGCGGGTGAGCGGCAAGCAGGTTGCATTCCAGGTTATCAGCGGTCCGGCGGTGACTATCCGGGTGTACGGGAAAAACTATACGCTCGATACCAAAGGGATGACAACCCAACTACAGCCAGTGGTTTGATAGCTGATAACACACTCATTTTCAAAGCCGCTATCAGTCGAAACAATTGCCTATATTTCTCACGGGAATGGTGCAGCGCTGGTATTCTGCCGGGTACGAGTATTGATAACCAAGGTAACGGGGCAGTGGTCTATAAAGTGACCTGCCCCGTTGCCAATTTTCGGAGGGTTTTTCACATGAGATTGCTTCCATCTGGTTTCGTCTTGTTGAGCCTTACCGCCCTTCTCCTGGCCTGTACTCGGACCAACGTCACGTCTTACTCTACCTCGCCAGCTTCGTCGACGAACCCCGCCGTGCTGCCCTCTCCGGAGGTCAACGCTGATCGAATGGCTACCTTGCCGCCCGCCTCGTCGACGAACCCTGCTATGCTGATCTCTCCAGAGGTCAACGCCGATCGAACGGTGACCTTGCGCCTGCGCACCGCCGCTGCAACCAGCGTCATCGTCTCCGGGGACTTCGGCGATCTCATTTTGACAAAAGATGCGCAAGACGTCTGGTCCGCCACCACCGTGCCTTTGGAGCCTGCCATCTACCGCTATGCCTTTACCGTGGATGGTGTGCGCATGGCCGATCCCGACAATCCAGATATCAAAGGCACATCCGAATCCCTCGTCACGGTCCCGGGCGATCCGCCCCTGCCTTGGGAACTGCGCAACGTGCCCCACGGCCATGTCATTCAGGTTCTCTACCAATCCCAAGCCTTCAACGCCCAGCGCCGCTACTTTGTCTACACCCCTCCAGACTACGAGACGACCACCGACAAGCTGCCCGTGCTTTACCTGCTCCATGGCTACACCGATGACGATTCGTCCTGGACCACCGTCGGTAAGGCAAACCTCATCGCTGACAACCTGCTGGCTGACGGAAAAATCAAACCTCTGCTCATCGTCATGCCTTATGGCCAGCTCAACAGCCGCGTCACAATCGATGAGGCTCTCGCGGCTGATTTCCAGAAGAAGTTCGAAAAGCAACTCCTCACGGAGGTTATTCCCTACATCGAGCAAACGTTCCGCGCGGTCCCGGACGCCCAACACCGGGCCATGGCCGGCTTGTCCATGGGCGGCTTGCAGACGGCCCTCATCGGCATGAATCACCCGGAGACATTTTCGACCGTTGGGATGTGGAGTTCCGCCTTCTTCGGCGACCCGTCCGTGCTCCTCGCGCGACTGGTTGCTGCTCCGGACGATCTCAAGCACTCATTTCTCTATGTTCATGTGGGTGTGGGCCAGCAAGACGAACTCCTCAGCCGCAGCTATACGATCGATCAGTTTCTTACAGCGCAGAACATCGCCCACGAATTCAACCCTACTCCCGGAACGCACAGTTGGGTGGTCTGGCGCAGCTTCCTTGTCGATTTCCTCCCCAAATTCTCTGCCGTCACCCAATGACGCACGGACTCATTGAGACCGCCTGAAGGTCCCATGCGTTCGGTTCGCAATGCCCCGCCTACCCGAGGAAAACAGCAGGAAAAGTAACTGTCACCTTATTTCAGATAAAGTTCAATCGATTCACCTGGCAGAGGCACTGCAATACAGGACGAAGTTGATGTTGAGTTATACATAGGTGTGCTCATGAAAAAACAGATAGTTGCCAACGTTTTTAGCCCGGACCGCGTTCGCCTGCTGGATGGACCATTCCGCGACGCGATGTTACGCACGCGGTCGGTACTGCTGGCGTTGGACCCTGAACGCCTGCTGCGTCCATTTCGTCTGACGGCCGGGCTGCCATCGAATGCGGCTCCGCTGGGTGGCTGGGAAAGTCCTGAAGGCGAATTGCGAGGCCACACACTCGGTCATTATCTTTCCGCCAGCGCATGGATGGCAGCCGGTACCGGCGAGAGCGAGTTCAAGCAGCGAATTGATCACATCGTGAACGTTTTGACTGAATGCCAGGCGGCCCTTGTGGCGCAGGCTAGTCATCCGGGCTACCTGGCGGCCTTCCCGGAAAGTTTTTTCGACCGCGTCGAGCGACGCGACCCGGTTTGGGCCCCCTACTACACCTTGCACAAGATCCTGTCTGGACTGCTCGATGCTTACCGCATTGTGGGCAATCACCAGGCGCTGGAAATAGCGACCGGGATCGCGGCCTGGATCCGCTCCCGCGTCGACCGGCTGACCTTCGAACAAATGCAGATCACACTGCTGAACGAGCCAGGGGGTATGAATGCCGTTTTGGCGGAGTTGTACGTTATCACGCGCGATCCTGAACATCTGCGTCTATCGCTGGCTTTTAATGACGAGGTGGTGTTACAGCCGCTGGCGCAGGGTGAGGATCGACTGGATCGCCTCCACGCCAACACGCAAATTCCCAAGATCATTGGGGTGGCATGCCAGTATGAAACCAATGGCGATCCGGCCCTGCGGACACTGGCCGAGTTCTTTTGGGAGCAGGTCGCGCTGCGGCGCTCGTATGTGATCGGCGGCAACAGCGACGACGAGTTGTTCTTCCCGGTGGAGCGGTTCGACCAGCACCTTAGCTCGGTCACAGCCGAAACCTGCAACACCTACAATATGCTTAAATTGACACAGCATCTGTTCAGTTGGAAGCCGTCGGCGCGTACGATGGACTTCTACGAACGAGCGTTGTTCAACCATATCCTCGGCTCCCAAGATCCGGAGACGGGCCGCACGATCTATTTCGCATCCCTCAACCC
>DASTJG010000420.1:0-4286 GCA_035716785.1 Anaerolineales bacterium | reverse complement strand
GCCCTGATGCAGGAACCGAATTTGATCCTGGCAGACGAACCGGTCGCCTCTCTGGATCCCGTTCTGGCACACTCGATCCTCAAATATCTCGAGCAGTTAAATAAGGAACGCGGGATCACCGTGCTTTGCAGTTTGCACTTCCTCGATCTGGTTCATCGCTATGCTACAACTGCCATCGCTTTAAAAGATGGCGAACTGGTTTTCCAGGGATTGCCCAAGCAAATCGATGATGCGCAGTTCAAAGCGATTTATGGACAGGAAGCCGAGCGCGTTTCTGTAGTTTAAATCCACGCTGGTCAACCTTCCATATTTTTGAACCTCACTAACCCTTCTCTCCCAACAACTTTTCCATGGCAACTACTGAGACCTTCCCCCCGCCAGTAAATCCCAGCCTAAGCCCACTCTTTTCTCTCATCCTTCCCGGATTGGGCCAATTTTTGCAAAAAAGACGTGAGCGCGGTGTCTTGATCTTCCTGACAACTGCCCTTCTGGTCTTTCTGATCGTCTGGTCTCTGGTCAACCAGAACATTGGGGAAATCCAGATTGCCGGGTTCGTCACCAGCTGGTTATGGCTGCCGCTCATCCTGTTCTGGATCTGGAATGTGCTGGATGCCCGGCCATTGAAACCCGACCAAACTTTTAGCATCCTCCCGGGAATATTATTTGCTGCAATTATCATTTACGTGATCGCCTGGCAGGTGACCGGCGTTCGTCTGGACCGCCTCGTGAAACGCTTCAGTGACGCACGGGTTGTTATGACTGCTCTGGTCAATCCTGACGTAGTCACAATATCCATTGGTGGTCAGGACCAGATCTGCGCCTGGAAATGTATGTCGGAATACATCGGTGACAGGCTGGCGGGGCGGACCCCGCAAGGCGTCATTCGGTTGAGCGAGAACTTTCTGAACCTGATGGGGCGGAGCAAGGTTCTGCCCGCTTCCAGATGGCAGCTCAGATTGGGCTTGGCAGAACCCGGTACAAAGACGAACCAGTTCGTTGCCGGGACGCTCTTCGAAACGATCGCCATGGGTCTGATGGCAACCATCTTCTCGACGATTATCGCCATCCCGGTCAGTTTCTTAGCCGCACATAACATCGTGTCACGCCTTCCCGGGGGAAACGCCTTTTACTACATCATGCGCGGCATCCTGAATTTCGTGCGCGCCGTCGACACCTTTATCTGGGGCATCATCATTATTACCTGGGTGGGGCTGGGAAGTTTTGCAGGTGTGCTGGCATTGACGATCCACTCCATCGCGGCGCTGGCAAAGCTTTTCTCCGAAGAGATCGAGCATATCGACCCTGGTCCGGTCGAGGCGGTGACGGCCACAGGCGCCAACCTGGTCCAGACGATCAGCCATGCCGTGGTCCCGCAAATCATACCTTCCTTTCTGGCATATTCCCTCCTGCGTTGGGATATCAATATGCGTATGGCGACCGTGGTCGGACTTGTTGCCGGCGGGGGAATTGGCTTCATGGTGATGGAAACCGTACGCATGGGTGGTTACCAGCAGTATGGCACCATTCTCTGGGCAGTAGCAGTCGTCATTATCCTTGTGGACTATGTCAGCGCAAAGTGGCGCGAAGCGATCCTGGCAGACCAGCCCCAAAAGGAAGAAGATGAAAAGCAGCGCAAGGTCGGAACTCTGCGCCTGGCGTTTTATATCCTTTTGGGCGTGATTGCTTTTATTTATTGCTGGAATCTTTCCGAAATCAGCCTGCGAAGTATGCTGAACCCGGGCAAGAACTTTGGCCAGATCATCCTGGACTTTATAAAGATCGATCTCACTCCAGACATACTGAAGGTGGTGTTCCAGCAAATGCTTGTCACCATTTTCCAGGCTCTACTGGCGACCACGCTGGGCGCGATCCTTGCCTTGCCGGTCAGCTTCCTGGCGGCCAAGAACCTGACCGGACGCAGTCGTCTCTCGATCTGGATTTATTACCTGACTCGAGGAGTGCTGAACGTCATGCGCTCGATCGAGGCGCTGCTCTATGTGGTGATCTTTGTCTTCTGGGTGGGCATCGGCCCATTTGCAGGTATGCTGGGAATCGCTGTGACCTCCTTCGCGCTGATCGGGAAATTGTTCTCCGAGTCCATCGAGAACATCGACAATGGACCGATTGAAGCAGTGACAGCGACGGGAGCCAACCGTCTGCAGGTGATCGTCTACGCCGTTCTGCCGCAGATCGTCCCACCGTTTATTTCCTATCTGATCTATCAGTGGGACATCAATGTCCGCATGGCAACGATTATCGGCTTCGCCGGTGGCGGTGGGATCGGCTTGACTCTGTCCACATTCTTCGGTTCCCTGCAATATCACAAAGCCGGAACTGTAGTGGCGGCGATTGTCATCGTGGTAGCCTTGATGGATTTTGCCAGTGCAAGATTGAGACAGAAGCTGGTCTAAGTCCGATTGCCCCACTGAAATACTTGTCCGGCAGAAAATCTAAAAAAGCCCCGTCTTTCGACGGGGCTTTTTATAAAGTGCTCTTACGAGCCGGTTACGGCAGGGAGCTGCTGATGGTGCTGAATGTGTTGCCGATCTTGGGTCCCAGCAAGCGCATGACAGCAATGACGACGATAGCGACGAGGGCGAGGATGATCGCGTATTCGACGAGGCCCTGGCCTTTTTCCTTTGGTGCAAATAACATAGTTAAATTCCTTTCTGATTGAATATCTGCCTGAGGAGCACTCTCAGCGTTACTATGTTCACAGTATATCCAAATTAGTCAAAAATTCAATCCTCTTCGGAGACGCAGGATTTACAAGATTGTTAACATGATAAAAAAGTAGGGATTCCCCTTTTTCTCCGTTGCAACCAGTTTCTTAACTACAGTTTCCTGGGTCCGGGAGTTATTTGGGCGTTTTTTGAGCAGAAGAGCGTTTTTTAGCTCGTTTTAACTGGTGTTTTATCAGTTCTGTGTAAAAAGTGGGCGCGCTTTGGTAACAAAAAGTCCCATCTTTCGATGGGGCTTTTTGTAGCATGCAGGTCATGGCATGGAGCTGCTGATGGTGCTGAATGTGTTGCCGATCTTGGGTCCCAGCAGGCGCACAACAGCGATCACAATCAACGCGACTAAGGAGAGAATTATCGCGTATTCAACCAGACCCTGGCCTTTTTCTTGGGGAGCGCATAACATGGATGAGTTCCTTTCTGAATAAAAAAGCGGAAAAAAGTTGAGAAATCATAGTTTTATTCTATCACTCTGCTCTTTTAATCAACCTTAAAAAAGCTCGCCTGCATCTTTCTTTTTTGTAAAGTCACAGGCCGCCGAAAGTGAGGGAAATCACTGCCACTGTCCATATTTAGGGATTCCCTGTTCCTCTTTATTGTTGTCTAGACAATAAAATTGTGGATAACCCGCGATTATTTGTGGATAACTGCCTCTCGCTGTGGACAAGTCAAAAACAGACCGAAAATATCTACAAATCCATACCCCCAGATATAGCCAACCCTTCGAATGTTATCCAACATATAGATAGGAAAGAAGTCCTCCTCATCTTGTGGATCAGCCTGTGGATGAGTCGTGCCGATTCTCTCCACAGGGAGAGCCGGTTCCGTTAACGGGATCAAGCCGGACATCCGGGCCGGAGTGCCGTGCCTCATCCCACATCTACGGCTGTTTGGATTCTATCCACACTATCCACACCCCCTACTACGAATACTATTCTAATAACCTTCTTACATTAACTGCTTGAATCTGCGACACTTATCCTGTACAATGCCTTCAGACATAGATAGCTAACTCTAAAGCTGGGAGGCTCGTCATGGACATTATCAAAGTATCTGCAAACTCCCGTACATCTGCAGTGGCTGGCGCAATTGCAGGTGTGATCCGTGAGCACAAACGAGCGGAAGTACAGGCGATTGGAGCGGGAGCGGTCAACCAGGCGGTCAAAGCCCTGGTTCTGGCGACCGGATATCTCAAGAACGACGGCATCAACGTAGCCTGTGTGCCTGAGTTCGCAGACGTGGCCATCGATGACAAGGTGCGGACTGCCATCAAACTTGTAATCGAGCCGCGCAAATAATTTATATCGGAATCAACCAGGGTGGTTTATAATGCCGTAGGGACGCCGCCGCGGGCCTGCGGCTTTTTTTCTATGAACAACTCACAACGTTTCTGGCGCGGTCTTTTTTTCGTTCTTTTGATCACCGCTCTGTGCGGGGGCATGGCGCTGCCCATTACCGAAGGTACCCCCGCGCGCGCGGCACCGCAGAGACGCTTATCGACCAGTATAGTAATTAGTGAATTCCGCACGCGGGGGACTGCTCCAAACC
>DASTJG010000419.1:0-4766 GCA_035716785.1 Anaerolineales bacterium | reverse complement strand
CGAGGATTGCCACGATCGCTGCATCCACCGGGCGGTTGGCATCGCCGGCCGCGACACGAGCCGAGCTGCCTTCCGCGATCATGACCAATTCACCTTCGCCCGCACCGACCGTATCCAGCGCCACGAACGGGATCCCCTGTTCCTTGCCCGTTGAGTCAGTGGCCACCACAAGCAGGCATTTCCCCCCTTCGAGCCTTCGGTCTTTGACCGTGGCAACGGCCATGCCCACTACTTTTGCGATCCGCATCCTAGCCTCCTTGCTTCTTCAGCGCGCTTACCGCTTCCACCAGTTGATCCACCACGGGACCGCCATTTGTGAGGGATTGGCCACGGTTGACGCCTGAAGACAACGGTCCATGCTGGCAGCCGCGTGGTTTGCCTGGCAGAGTCTCGTTCTTTGCGGGCGCAGCTGGCAGCGTAGCTTTGCCGGTTGGCGCCGCGCCTGGCACTACCAGGACAATGCCCAGTTCCTCCGCCAGTTGCCGGGCCGCATCGGTCAGTGCCACCCCTGGACCAACTTCCAACTGCCGAATGCCGTTGGCTGCCAGGTCCTCAATATCACTTCCCGTGTAGAATGTCCGCATGACTAACTGCCTTTCGCCTTTCGACCGGGCAGGGACTCGATTGCCTTTACAGCCGCGTCACGCGCCTGGCGCACCTCAGCGTCCGTGCCTGAAAAGTACAAACGTCCCGAACGTCCGCGCGGGGTGTAGTTCACCAGCGTGATGTTCGCTGCCTTTTCTGCTTCGTTTGCCGCCAGAACGATATACGCCGCCGGCATCACTTCCAACACACAAAGCGTCTGACCGGCCAGGAGCAGCCCTCCAAAAGAGGTTCGGTTGATCAACTGCGCCTCAAATGGATCCACATTCGAGATCAGCAGCGAAGATAGGATCTCAGGCTTCAGCCGATCATTCTCTGTCAGCCCCAAGGCTTCCAGCGCGCAGCGGCCGGCTTCCAGCACTGATTCCTGATGGCTCGAGTGAATTTCCAATGAACCATACTCGCGTTCAACCGCCAGTGCCCCAGCCCGCACGTTGGTGGTCTTGAGAGCGATGTCCATGACGCGATAGATGTCGGATGCCGGCGCGGTCTCGATGTAGATCTCCGCCATCCCTTCCACCGGAATTTCGCCTTGCATGGTTTTGCCGGTCAGCGCCCCGTATTGCGGCTGCATCTGGTCAATGAGCAGGTATGTTCGTATTTGCATTGCTTACTCCTCCCGTTCGCTGGCTTCCGGGTGAATGGACTGCACGCCCTTGGGCAGCAGGGGTTCAATCGCCGCCTGGGGGCGGGCGATCACATGCACTGCCACCAGTTCGCCTGCGCGCTTCGCCGCTGCGGCGCCCGCATCCACTGCGGATCGAACCGCGCCGATCTCTCCCCGCACAAAGATCGTTGTGTAGCCCCCGCCAGCATCTTCCTGCCCCGTGAGCGTTACATGCGCTGTTTTTAGCATCGCATCCGCCGCCTCGATCGCGGCCACCAGTCCCCTTGTTTCGACCATCCCCAAAGCTGTCATCTGCAGATTCGTGGTATTCATATTTGTTCATACCTCCTAGGATATTCCAAGTACTTGATGCGCGGCTTTGATGCCCGCACTGATATCGACCGGGCATCCCAAATTGCGCAGGGTGGTCCCGGTGGCATTCAATAAGTCAATTACGCGGTTGCGGGAAAGATCGCTGAACTTCGACGGGTCAAGAAAAAAGGCATTGTCATTGATCCGGCCAACTACTCCGTTCGCATTCACGACCTGAGCAATGCCGCGGACAATATCGTCAGAGCGCAAATTACCGGGACACTGGATTTCTGTTTGAGTACCCAGACAGAAACGGCGGGGCGAATCACAGCCGGGGCACTCGCGTCCGTCAACGACCAAAGAAAGTCCCATTTCGCTTACGCCCCAGCGGATGGCTTTCGCCGCGAGCCCGGGCAGTGTAGAAATGGGAGAGGGAGTGCGAGCTGAAGAAATACTGGTGGCAGAGCGTGACCACAAATCCGCGAGAGCCATGCGCATCTGGCGGGCGGTGGCTCGAGGGTCAGCCGCCTCGCGGATATGACGTCCGCAGATCAGAACAGATACTGGTAAATCAGCAAAAAATGGAAGGAGGTCAATCGTCATTCCCCCGGTAATCGTAACTTTGTAGCCCATATCGATCAACTTGCGGATGATGTCCTTGTCATCTTCGGTCCACTCGCGGCCGGCGGATTGGGCGTCCCACTCGCGGTGGTAAACAATCCGGTCCACGCCGATCCGCTGCCACTCGGTTGCCCTGGCCAGAATATCGCGGACACCCGTCAGCTCCATCAGCATGTCCTTGCCTCTCTTGCGGGCGACGGCGAGCGCCTCTTTCACGGTGGGCAGCGCGGCGCCACCGATCACGGTCAGCATATCGGCGCCGGCGTCAAAAGCCATGGTCGCTTCGAGTCCGCCAACATCCGGGGTCTTGAAGTCCGCTAAAATGAGCTTGTCGGGACAAATTTCGCGCATTGCCCGAATTGCATCCAGCCCGGCTGCCTTGCAGAGCGGCGTGCCAATCTCGATAATGTCTACTTCAGGAGCGACCAAGGTTGCCATTGCCAACGCTTTCGGCAGAGAGGTGTAATCCATGGCAATTTGGAGCAAGGGTGTAGGGTTCATAATTTGGTTTAGCCTCGATGTTGTCTCAGGGACAAGCCTGGAATATTAAGTTGTCTAGTCTGGGAAAGTTATTCTTGCCGTTGCGAAAACAAGGTTTTCGACTTGGCAAATACGAGTAAATTTATTTTACTAAAAAAATAAATGTGGTAAATTTTTCACCACATGATAATATTATCAAATACAATATATGCTTGTCAATTCTTTTCACGATGTTGTGATAAATGTCACGTGAATATGTTACATAAATCATGCCATGAGAGAATACCCAACACTCCCCAGTTGTCCCGTAGCTTTCTGTGCTTCTTTAGATGAAAACACGCCTACTTGGGCGCGTTTCTGATGTAGATGGCAGGTCATCGACCTGAGTTTTATTTCTCACTTGACTTCAAGCACGACATTTCCGATCATCCTGCCGCTTTCGACCAGCTCATGCGCCTCAGCGATGCGCGCGAGTGGCAGGCGGGCCGCAATATTATGGATCAATTGATTGCCTTGCAACAGCGCTGTCAGATCAGCGATGGCGCGCTCTCGGAGCGCGGGATCCAGGTTGTAGACAATGAAGAAATACAGATGGACGCCCTTCCGAATTGCAGGGGAAAAGGGCACACTGATTTCCGGGGCTCCGCTGCCATAGACGATCACCTCCCCATCTTGTCGCAGAACAGCAATATCTGTGTTGATATTAGCGGCGAAGTCTACTTCAACAATGCGGTCTACGCCCAGACCATTTGTGGCCTGATCAATCGCAGCCGGAAGATCATCGGTCCTGTAATTCAGGACAATGTCTGCTCCCGCCTTATGGGCCAGGACAGCTTTCTCAGGACCGCTGACAGTTGCAATGACCTGCCGCGCTCCTTTGATCCTGGCCAGTTGAATGGCATAATGTCCCACCGCGCCTGCACCCCCGGCAACCAGGACATGCTTATCCTTAACCCCTCCATCGGCAGTGACGGCATGGTAAGCGGTCAATGCCGGGATACCGAGGCAGGCCCCCGCAGCCAGGTCCGCGTTCTGCGGCAGCGCCACGGCCTGTTCGGAGGGTAAAACAACATATTGTGCCGCTGTGCCAAATGGACGCATCCAGGCGGCATTCCAAACCCACACACGTTCGCCGATCCGCGTGGATGGGACATCCGGTCCCACCTGGTCGATCACGCCCGCGCCATCGCTGTGTGGAATGATGCGCGGAAATGGCAGTGTCTTCGTCCGTGTGCCCGCGCGTGATTTTACATCGGAAGGGTTTACTCCTGACCAGTGCACCTTGACTCGAACCTCTCCGGAACCGGGCAGAGGTGTTGGTATCTCATCGATATGTAGAACCTCGCGGGCTAGGCCCATACGTTCGTAAAAGGCTGCTTGCATTCCTGCTCCTTTGAACTGACGATGAATTCTAACACCATGAAGTTATGGATCTGTTGACCGCACGCGCCAATAGACAGTGTAGCGCTGATGGTGAAGCCTGAAAAACGGGATTAGTGTGACATCACATGGCCGGCCAATGCCTACAGTGTGAAAGGTCAAGGGATGATTGGCCACAGGCTGAATCCCGCTCAGGATGGTCTCTGGAATACCCACGAACTCTGGTACAGGCGGCGTTGGCCAGCCATTGACGGGCGTCATCCGGGTGTAGAGGTCCTTCAAGTAGGGGTCCGGCATATTCTCATGGCCCAGTTCGCCGGCCAGCACGATAGGGCCGTAGACCACTGCCACCCAGTCTGGCGCGCCTGGCAAAGGCTCAAGTTGCAGGCGCATAGGTACATGAATTTCGATGGTATCTCCGTCTGTCCAGGTGTGCGTCAGGGCGATATATTCACCGGGTTGGGCTGTGAGCGGTTCAGGTGTACCGTTGATCGTCAGGCTGAGTCCTTCGGCCCAGGTCGGATAGCGCACACATAAGGTTAGCGATACGTTTTTTTCACAGCTTAAGATCAGGCGCGTGGTCTCGGTTTCTGGAAAGAGCGTTTCCTGGCGGACGCGCAGTCCACGCTCATGCCAATCCAGTTCTGACGCAATGAACAAATTGACATACAACGCGTCGTCGGTGTAGGAGTAGATGACCTCGTTATAACGCGCATGGTTCTCGAAGCCTGTGCCGGTGCAACACCAGAACGAGTCTTCGGTG